>PWHU01000083.1 GCA_003555395.1 Thermoplasmata archaeon | reverse complement strand
CAAACAGAAACTGGAGATGTGGTAATAGAAAACCAACTCGAAAAGAGCGATCACGACCATCTCGGGAAAATTATAACATACGCATCTGGGTTGAATGCATCTTACATCGTTTGGATATGCAAGAGATTTAGGGAAGAACACAAGTCAGCCGTTGACTGGCTAAATGAAAACTTTGAGAGGGATGTCGGGATATTGGCTTTGGAAATAAAGTTGCTTAAAATTGATGATTCCAAGCCAGCCCCTCAATTCAAAGTAATAAATAAACCAGAAGAATGGAGTAAACATGTGAAATCAGTTGCTTCTGGTGAAATAACTGAAACCAAGCGTCTACAAAGAGAGTTCTGGAGTGAACTCAGGGAATATATGAAAGATGAAGGGACCTTTTTGAACCCAAGAAAACCTCGACCACAGCATTGGTATTCATTTTCTATTGGAAGAAGTGGCTTTCATATATCGTTAATTCTCGATACGAGAAAGAACGAATCTAGGTGTGAGCTGTACATTAAGAAAAACGGGACAGAAAGGTTGAGAGAACTGAAAAAATCAAAGGAGGAGATTGAGAGCCAGTTAGATGGAGAGTTAGAATGGCAGCTTCTAGAGGACAAGGAAGCTTCAAGGGTTGTACAGTATAAGGACTTCAATCCAAAAGCGGACAAATGGGATGAAGCATTTCGATGGTACAAGGAAAAGGCGGAAAACTTCCATAAAGTGTTCAAACCTAAAATTCAGGAATTAGAATAGGTTAGGGTACCGCAAAAAGAAAAGGGTGAAAATCTCAAAATACCCTATCTCATCTTTATTTACTATCCTTTAAAGCCCGCAACTTCGATACGGCACTGTCAATGTGTTCTATTTCAGCTGTTTTTGTTTTTTGCCATACAGGTTGAATAGGGATTCTTTTGCCTTCTTCAAATCTTCAATTATCTCTTCTATCTTCTTTTCTCAGTCTTGATCTGTATTCCAACTTTACGGTACAAGATTTGACATACTGTTTAGAAAGAGTCAACCCAACTTTTCCATCAAATACACAACTCTCTTTCGATGTAAAAATCACGGTAAAAGCTTGCCGTCTGATAATAATCAGATATCTTTACGACGAATTTACGAGAGAAAGCCGGATTTACTGAGTTTAACTTTTACGGATTTTTTCGTTATAGAACAAAAAATATTTATTTAATAACTAACTTATACGTAATGTATGAGCGAACCAGCTAAAGGCGTGCACATCGCCGCCGGTGGCTTTGAGTACGACAGGATAATGATACCGATCATGACTCAATATCCTCTTGAGAAACTGGTGATACTGCAGTCCGATACAGAGGAAGAGTATCCAGGGGCTACCAAGATAACGCAGCACTTCATGGACAAGATAATGGATAACCCGATACCAGTAGAGCTTGAGGACACCGACATATACGATTTTGACAGCGTCTTCCAGAAAACTGTAGAGCTGATCCGAGAGTACACTTTCGAGGATAAACTCGTCTATTTGAATATATCTTCCGCTCCTAAGCTAGCTCTAGCAGCTATGATGGCAGCAGCTTTCTTCACACCTGACAGGAGCAACGTGAAGATATTTTATGGATCACCGGAAAATTACATGATACCGCAGATGGTCGCTGAACTTGGACTGCTGACTGAGAACCGGGACAAGGAAGCCAGCATAGAGAATCTGGAGGAACTCGGAGAAAAATTCATGGATAACGGTATGGGAGAAGGAGTGAAGGAATACGAAGAGATTCCGGTTTTTCCTATCCAAGAAATAACGGAAGTTGATAGAAAGGTCATGAGAGTGCTCAAAAATAACGAGGGAGTCGGGTCGATCAAGGAACTCATTGAGGGTCTAGAAAAACAAGAGGATCTAGATATGAAGAGATCTAGCCTGCAGTACAGGATGGAAAAGCTAGTCAAGATGAACTTGATAGAGAGAAACCCCGAAACCCGCAAGGTGAAGGTCGGACTCACCAGGACAGGGGAGATATATTTGAGTTCAACAGGTGATAACGTTGACTGAACTGACATTTTACGGGGGAGTCGGAGAGATAGGCGGTAACAAGATACTGCTGGATCATGAAGAGAATAAAATATTCTTAGATTTCGGAAAAAACTTTGGAAAGGAGAAAGCTTACTACGACGAGCCTTACCTTGCCGCAAGGGAAGACTCACACTTACTGAATCTGGGACTCCTGCCTAAGATCGATGGCATATACAAAGGGGGCGAAGAACCGGATATCGATGGCGTCCTCGTCACCCATCCGCATCTAGACCATTGGGGTTACACATGCTTTCTTGACAATGATATCCCTCTCTACTGCGGAGAAGGTACTAAAATGATAATAGTGAACTACGAACAGTCTTCTTCGGCAGGACCCTCTAAGGATTATTACCTTGCAAACCTGACAAAAACTATAGACGAGGAGTACAAGGATTTTAGAACTTTCAGGACCGGAGATAGATTCAACATAGGCGATATCGATGTAGAACCGGTCCATGTAGATCATTCAGTGCCCGCAGCCTACGGCTACATCATCCGGACGAGTTCGGAGACGATAGTCTACACAGGGGACTTCCGGCTTCACGGCCCTAAGGCAGATATGAGCAAAGAGTTCATCGAAAAAGCGTCTAAAGCAGACCCTGATCTTCTAATAACGGAAGGTACGAACATCACTGGAGGACATATATCTTCGGAGGCAGAAGTTGAAGAAAAGATCGATTCGTTGATCAAAGAGACACCCGGTCTCGTCGTTGTCAGCTTTTCGCAGAGAAATATCGATAGATTGAAGTCTGTCTACAGGGTGGCTAGAAACAACGATAGAAAGCTTGCCATCTCGATGAAACAGGCATTTCTCGTCAAAGAGTTGAGAGATGATCCGCATTTGGACATATTCGATATCAAACAAGATGACATCATGGTATTCGGGGGAGAAAAATCGAGCAGATATGAATGGGAGAAAAGGGTGCTGGATGAAGTGGAACTCTGGAAAGGAGAAGACATCAACCCGATACAGGAAGAAGTGGTCCTTACGGCGACCTATTACGACATGAACGACCTCATGGATGTAGATCCAGTCAGCGGGAGCGTTTTTATATCATCTCAGTCCGAAGCATTCGACGAGGAGGGCGAGATACAGCACGAAAAACTGCTGAACTGGTGCGAACACTACGGACTTCCGCATTATCAAATCCATACTTCCGGGCACATCTTGCCACACCAGCTTAAAGACGCGATCGAGAAGATAAATCCCGATGAGGTCATGCCCGTCCACACTGATAGACCTAAACTCTTCAAAAGATATATGGATGATCTAGAAGCGGATATAGTGCTACCAAAGATGAACGAAACTTTAAAACTGTGAAAATTCTTTAGTTCTTTTTCTGATTTTTATATTATAAATAAAAACCGGGAGACCCGGTTTGGATCTCCCGGAGCACCTCCCTCCCTGGGAGTAAAGGACGTTCCGATAATGAACGCCCCTCTATCGTAAAGGGTTTTAAGCGTACCTCCTGGAGTTGTCGCTCCTATCGTCGCTCTTCTTTTCTCCTATGTAGTAGTCCATCGCCTCTTCACCCTCCAGTTCCTTCTCACAGGCCGTCTCAAGGTCTTCTTGGGTCACCACTTCTTCTTCGCCCATCAGGGATCGTCGCGCAGCATTCACTACTGCATTCCTTATCTTGCCACCCGGGAAGTCGTATTTCCTCGCGAGTCTCTCGATATCCACGTCTTCGGCTAAGGGGAGTTCATCCGGCAGGTGGTACTCCCAAATCTTTTCTCTCGCCTCAACGTCGGGAACGGGGAACTTCACTTTCAGGTCCATCCTCCTTTCGAGCGCGGGGTCTATACTTTTGGCTAGGTTGCTGGTCATTATGATTATGCCCGAATGCTCCTCTAACTCCTGCAGTATCAGGTTGACCATCCTGTTCTCCGTCGCATCTGTTGAAGAGTGCGCTCCTGTCCTCATCTTCAACAGACCTTCGGCCTCGTCCAAGAGTATGACGCCTTCTTTTTCTTCTACCAGCTCGAACATCCTGCCGACGTTCTTTTCCGTTTCACCGTACCACACGTTGACAATATCGCTCAAAGAGACCTTGTGGACCTCCTTGTCCAGTCGGTTGCCTATCGCCTTCGCCATCATGGTCTTACCCGTGCCGGGAGGTCCGGAGAATAGCAGGTTTATGCCCTCCCTCTCTCCGATCACCGATTTCATGTTCCACTCATCAAGGAATTTCTCCTTCGAGCTTTCCTGTGCAAGGAGCGAAAGTATCGAATCCTTGAGTTCCTGTGGAAGCACGACGTCGGAGAAAGAGACCTCCGGATCTAAGCTCTCCATCAGGTCCTTCTTCATCTTCCTATCTTTTCGGGAGCTAGATCTGCCGCGCTTCTCTTCTTTTATCTCCATCTCACCCGTCCCGAGTATGGCATTGGCGGCGTCTGCCCTCAGGTAGAACTTTGATCGTTCTATCTCGGAATATCCTTTCTCCCTGTCTCTTCTCCCCGGTGGTCTTCGATGAGATCTTTTTGACTTCCCGCTTTTGATTATCTTGTTATCCAGCAGTATCGAATCTTCCGTCAACAGTTTCCTCGTTTCTTCTGGAGGCGTTCCGTGGGTGAGCTTCAAGGCGTGTATCAGACTCTCTCCGTCTAGAGTTATCTCGCTCGGACCTATGCCGACGCCTCTTTTGCTCAACAATAGTAAGACAATGGTTTTCTCCTCTTCGGACAGTTCATGTTCCTCGTAGAACTCGGTGGAGCGGAACGGGTCTTCCTCATCTTCACCATTCTCCTTCTTTTCCTCTAGCTCCTTCAGCTTCTCACTGTACCTTGCGCTTTTATCTTCGAATATCTCCGGCGATGGCTTGTGAAGAAAGTATTTCGTGTCGCCTATTATCTCGTTGAAGAGAGTTATCGCGGCCTTAAGGTACTCGTCGTTGCTTTCGAAGGTTTCGACATCGTCCAACTCGAGATAGTAGCCGAGCTGGAAGAGTTTGAGCTTGTTCAAACCGTGCATGTACATCTCGTCTGACCTCCTGCTCATCTCGGATCGACCTCCTCGAAGGTGTTTTTAGAGACTGCGCGAGAGGCTACCCTGGTAGATACATTTTTCATCATGACACATTTCACCTCGATATCACACGGAGGAAAGCAGGATGAATTGGATCAGGTCAGGCGTAACGGGAACCTTCTTCTTCCTACGTTCTTCCATCCGGCGGTCCTCCTGTGCATCTTAACCCTATATGTCTAGCATTATTTAGTTATTACGGATAAGTTCGTTACTTTACTAAGATAAAAGTTAAATAACAGTTTTAACAAT
>PWHU01000029.1 GCA_003555395.1 Thermoplasmata archaeon | reverse complement strand
CTGATGAATGGGAAATACCGTTCACTTTCAGGGATAACATAGAATTGGACATCGACTTTGAAGGCTACGGCGAAAGAGAACTAGAGATCGAAATAGAGTTCAAGGGTAAAAGAGAAGACGAGGCACCAACAGTCTCCTGATTTAAAAAACCCTTTTCCCTAAATTTTTATCGTAAGAGACTTTTCTATCTTCTATGAGATCAGTATACGGTCCAATAGATTCATGGAGATTGAAACGTTCTCTAGGGGTCGATCTGATCAGCCAGAAGGGGAGAGTGTGTACCTTTGACTGTGTGTACTGCCAGATCAAAAGATGTCAAGCGGTCACTTCGAAGAGACAAAAATTCGTCGATATGGATGATTTGAGAGAGGAGTTTGATGATGCTTTAGAAATCGTAGGTGATCACACGGACTATATCACATTTTCCGGGATGGGAGAACCGACTTTAGCCGTCAATCTAGAGGAGGGTATAAAGATGGTAAACGAACTTTCTAACAAACCTACAGCTATACTCACGAACAGTTCACTGATGAATGAAAAAGGAGTCAGGAACGCACTTAAAGGCCTGGATTACGTTATAGCCTCTTTGGATGCTGGGGATCAAGAGACCCTTGAAAAGGTCAATAGACCGGATAAAGATATTCTTTTCAAAGACATAATCGATGGTCTAAAAAAATTTAGTGATAACTTTCAAGGAAGATTCGCCTTGGAGATGATGCTCATCGAAGATAATTATCCACGTATTTCAGATATCGCCGCTTTGTCTCGAGAGATGAGGGTCGACGAGATACAGTTGAATACGCCTCTTAGACCTTCTGTAGTTCCACCATTAGAGGAAGAAAAACTACAAAAGGCTAAGAAGCACTTCAAAGGAGTGGAAACAAAGATAGTCTACCAGGAAAAAAGGACCGATACCCCTAAGCTCGATGAGGAAGAAGTGATAAGAAGAGGCAGGCAGAGATAAATGGATATTTTCCATACTGACCCATCTTCATAGATCTAAATAAACTATAAATAACCCCGGAGTTTAGGGGCAAATCGTGAGGATAAATCATGGGTCAAAAGCTTCCTCAAAGTTCGATGAAAGATATAATCTGGAAGCATAAGCAGAGACTCGGGATAATCCTTATAGGGATCATATTATTCACATCAGCTTATCTAGACTTATTTGGAGTTTTAGAACCTTTAGGTCTCGATCAGGATATGAGAGCTGTTTTTGGTATTTTATTGTTAGCCGCTACCCTATGGATCACAGAAGCCATCCCACTTTATGCGACTTCTTTGGTAATAGTTCTCTCGCAGATAATGTTCATCTCGGATAGAGCTGTTCCTGAAGGGGAAAGTTTAGCTGCAGAAGCTTTAGCCCCTTTTTTCAGTCCCATAATAGCTCTTTTTCTCGGAGGTTTCGTACTTGCAGCGGGTCTTCATAAATACGATATAGACGTCAAGATAGCTAAAGAGATTTTAAGAAGAGCCGGAAAGACCCCAAAAAATGTGATGCTAGCGTTGATAGGGGTCACCGCTTTCCTCTCGATGTGGATGTCTAATACTGCTACAACCGCACTGATGGTGGCTCTAGCCGTGCCGATATATACTCAGATCCCAAAAAAAGAAAAGTTCAGGAAAGCGCTTATATTAGGCATCCCTTTCGCGGCCAATGTGGGAGGTATGGGTACACCTATCGGTACACCCCCTAACGCTATAATCATGGAAGAGTTATCAGAGGCCGGATTTAATCTTACTTTTTTGGATTGGATGATAATAGCTATACCGCTAACACTGATCATGCTGCTGTTGATCTTTGTTCTTCTTTATCTAGCGTTCAAGCCCTCGCTGGATGTTTTAGACATAGAATTAGATAAAAAAGGGACCACGCAGGGACTTTCTAAAATACAACAGTTCGTTTTGGCGATCTTCGCGGTCACCGTCGCACTATGGTTACTATCGTCTTGGGAACCGATAGGAGATCTGTTCCAACACTCTGGTATCATCGCTCTGATCCCGGCGATAGCTTTCTTCGCATCGGGCATTTTGGATAAGGACGATCTAGCCGATCTGAACTGGAATGTTTTACTTCTTATGGGTGGTGGTCTATCTTTAGGAAATGCGATGTCCCTCACAGGCTTGGATGAAACGATAGTGGAATTGATCCCTTACGACGTCATGGGTCTGATGATCGTGATCTTGGTTTTTGCCGCTATAGGCATACTACTCTCCACCTTTATGAGTAATACTGCCACGGCGGCGATGATGGCCCCTATAATGATAGGTATAGGGATGGACTTGGGCTCAGAAATATCGGTGATGGCTTCAGTAGCTCTAGCATGTTCTATGGCTATGGCCCTTCCCGTCAGCACTCCGCCCAACGCCATCGCCTACGGAACGGATGAAATAGAGATAAAAGACATGATAAAATACGGTAGTTTGGTCAGCTTAGTAGGCTTGATCATCTTGACTATCATGTTTGGTTACGGGTTGTATTACTACGGGGCTTAAGACCTGGCGGGAGGGATCGTTTCTGATGGTGTGATATCCATATTTCTTTAAGCTGCTTGATCGAGTAGGAGACGTGCCGGATCAGTTTATAGTATAGATCACAGTTCGGTAAGGGCCTCCATCACACTCTTCCTAACGTTCTCAGGAGTGAATTCTTCTAGATGACCCGGGACTTCAGCCACGGGAATATCTTCCTCCAATTTTTCGATCATCGGCCTGGTCTTATCTTTGAATTCTTGAAGTCTAGATCTGATCTTCTCCTCGGTATCGTCGGACCTCTGGATGACCTCTACCCCACATTCTTCGCATTTACCGTTCTTTGGAGGATCGTACTTCAGGTGATAAACTTTACCGCATTTTGGACATATCCTCCTTTTGGTGGTCCTTTCTATTATCTTTTCATCTGTGTTTCTCACCCAAAGCACAAAATCTATCTTGGATTTTTTTTCTTCTATAAGATCTAAAAGAAATTCTGCTTGTTCTACCGTCCTCGGATATCCATCTAACACTTGTCCGTGATAATCCTTCTTGCCGAAGTATGACTTGAAAAGTTCGTTAGTGATGCGGTCAGGAACGAACTTCCCTCTGTCAACGAAGTACTTGGCTTTAAGACCGAATAGAACCTCTTCGTCATCAGTACCTATCCCTTCGGCTATCTCCTCGTCGGAGACGAAGCGTTCATTTTCTTCATTCCAAAATTGGGATATATCGCCATCATAACCATACTCGCCAAAGCTTCCAAGATAGGATCTGAATATGTTGCCTGTGGAGAGCTGTTCTAGGTCGTACTCTTCCACCAACACGTCGATCCGGGGCTGCTTTCCGGCACCACTCTTTCCAGTCACTATCACGTTATCAACTTCATCAGGGGCATTTTCGAACATCTTATCTCAATCGTCATAATACCTTTGCATATATGAATTTTTTAGATGATTTATAAGGAGCAGATAGGTGAGTACGGCTAGAAGATCTTAGATATTTTAAAAAATCGGCCTATTTGGGGAAACATATATATACGATGAGCACATTATAAATAATTGTCACGATAACACCCTCCCACCCCCCTTCCTATCATTTTTTGTTTTTTTTGTCTTTGTAAAAGCAGATATACTGTTCTAGGTTTTCTGCAAAAAGCTTTTTCAAAAACTAAAAACTACATCATAAAGGTAAAAAGGATGGTGGGGCCGCCGAAATTCGAATTCGGGTGCCTACCGCCCCATGGTAGAAGGATGGACCAAGCTACCCCACGGCCCCGTGTTGAAAATGGTTTTCATTTCTATCAATACTGCATCACTTCATCGATCAGATCCTGATGGGATAGGAACATCCTTCGACAGCAGTACCTTTCTATGCCCAGGTCGTCAAGAACTTCGCCGGGATCTTCACCCTGGTCAACTCTGTCTTTGTACACTTCATAAACGTTGCCTATCACCTTACCGCAAGTGAAACATCTCACAGGAATTATCATATCATATCACCTGTAAGATTTCTGTCTCTTGGATCTTGCTCCACGACCCATCGGCTGTTTAGGTAATTTTCTTCTTGGATCTGAAACGAGAAGACTTCTATCATACTCTTTGAACAGCTCTTCGAGTTCAGTTTCTTTAAAATACTCTACGAAGCAATTTGCTATAGCTGTTCTAGCTGCGTCAGCCTGTCCCATTATCCCGCCGCCTTCGACCTTGACTTCGATGTCCACTTCTTCTGATCTGTCGCCGACTAGTTGGATGGGTTCCATCACTTTGAGCCGTACCATCTCAGTACTCTGTACCTCCAGGGGTACAGAGTTTATCCTGACACGGCCTTTTCCAGGTCGTATGGTGGCCTTGGCTATTGCTTCTTTCCTCTTACCTGAACGGGTAACAGATCTATTCTCTTTTTTGTCCGTCATATTTTACACCTAGAATTTAGCTCCAAGATGTTTGGAAACATCTCCAAGGGTGATACCTAATTTACCTTCAGACCCTTTGACATCGGGTTCGATTATCTCTGCGCCATCCAGTTCTGAAGGTATGCCTATATAGGCACGTAGCCTTTTAAATGCTTTTCGCCCTCTCGCTTTCTTTCGAGGCAGCATACCTCTAACCGTCCTCTTGAATATCCTTTCAGGCCTTCTAGGAAAGATAGGGGCGTTTATCTGTTTTCCTCTTGCCCTTTTCTTTTCGTAGTCCTCAAGGATGTTCTTCTTGTTTCCGACGATGAATATCTTGTCGGCGTTCACCACTCTTATCTCTTCGCCGTCTAACAGTTCGCTAGCTACCTGGCTGGCCAATCTACCCAATATCTTATCCTCTGCGTCATAAACCTTCATTTTTTCACCCCATGATCTTTATCTCACTGCCATCGGGTTTTCGTTCTGCCAGCTCGCGGATCTTGAGGTATTCTCCGCCAGCTTCCGATATGCTCTCTTTTGCGCTTCCGCTGACCTTGAATGCGCTGACCGTTATCTTCTTATCCAGTATACCGGCTCCTAGAACTTTTCCAGGTACCAATACCGTATCTCCATCTTCAGCATATCTCTGTATATTCGAAAGGTTGACCTCTGCCCAGTTTTTCATGGGACTTTCTAACCTTTCCGCCACGTCTCGCCAGATAGGTGCGTCTTTTTCTCTCGCCTGATCTTTTAGATCTTTGACCAAGCTTATCAGATTTGGATTCGTTTTATCTTCTAATGTCATATCTGACTCCTCCGACACGGGAAAGGAAAATCTAGTACAATTTTCCTCCGTACTCGTGTTTTAAAGAGTATCTACAGGCAGTGAAGGTGGTGAGTTATAAATCTTACTCTCATAGATTCGACGTGTAGTATCCTGAAATTGTTAATATTTTCTTTCTTGCTTTTTCTTTCCTTGGTCATGATATCACTTCCAAAACCAACTTTCAGCATACTGAAAGATCCTTTCAGGAGGTAATTTTCTCATGAAAGCACTTGCAGGAGTGTCATAATGTCCTCGG
>PWHU01000123.1 GCA_003555395.1 Thermoplasmata archaeon | reverse complement strand
TGTATCTAGGCTGGCTGAGGTTCGTGGCCAAGAACAACTCTTCCTGGTTCACGTGAGTGTTCCTATGGATATCGCGTAAAGTTCTTTCTTGAAATTTGTGCTGCAGCCAACCGTTCTCTTCCGAGAGATTCAAGACCATATTTTCTCTTCCGCTCCCGTCGCCTATTGTCCGTACTGCTATATGTTCTAATATGAAATCATAATATCCCGCTTCACCGGAACGTTCACCTCTATACTCGCCTACATCTGTCGTCTCGTCCATATCTTCTTTCAATTCTTGAGATATCTGCTCGTCTGAAAGGAGACCTTGTTCGCCTACCACTTCTTCCGTAGCATCTTCTATGTTTTCCCACAATCTGTCCCATATCGCTTGATCGGTCCAGGTAGCTTGAGCATCACTTGGTATTATACTGTTCCTGTAGTTCAAACATTCAGGACAGGACCAACATGGTTCTCCTATGGTGGTCTGCCATGCTTCGTCTTTAAATGATTCTCTCCTAGGCACAGCGATCTCCCGAACTCTTTCGTTCACATCTTTCATGGCGTCCTGCCGGAAGGCGAAGGTCCCTTCATGGGATATTCCGTCGCTCCTCTGCTCCTCCTCGGGAGGTTCTAAAGATACTGAGCTCGTTGGATTCCTGCCTAGGTCTAATTCTCCTCCGTCGTAAAGGTTGACCACCGCTTCATACCATAGGTCAACTGTTTCCCTTGTAAGATGATACATAAAGTCTTCATCATGTTCTCGTTTATAGGCCCCTCTACTCCACCACTCATCCCTTTGATCAAAATCTCCTGCTAGGTCCTCGTATTCTTTAAGACCCTGTTTTATGGAACCGTCCTGATCGTTTATCATGAAGTCAGTACCGCTCCTCAACATGGATCTATCATCTTCTGCATCTATTTCAAAGGTGAACTCTTTGGTACCTACGGTTTCCGCCGTATCATAGCTCATAAGATCCATGAACCCCTTTTCACTCTCGCTCACGGTGTCATCTACGACTTCGAACTGTCCGGTCCATGTATCGTATACTGTTATCGAATCTTCACACACGGCTCGGATCTCAACGTTGTAAGTTCCTGGGCTGCTTTCTGAATGCGTGAAAGAAATATCGGAAGAATCGCCGGGTGCTAACATCCCGCCGGGCTCAGAATCCTGCCAAATCCTGTCCCTCCAGAACTGAACGTATACAGAATCTTCTTCGTCACCAACGTTTTCGACTTCACCAGAGATGGTCACCGTTTCACCCGGGTCAACTCTCGAGGGCACTATAGACCAATTGTTTAGTTTGAAATCTCTATCATCTACGACTTCGAAGTGCCCTGTCCACGTATCGTATACGGTTACCGAATCTTCACACACGGCCCGGACCTCGACGTTGTAAGTTCCTGGACTTCTTTCTGAATGCTGGAAGGAGATGTAAGAAGTCTCTCCCGGTGCTAGAGTTCCGGCAGACTCGGAATCCTGCCAACTTCCATCTATCCAGAGCTGTACGTACGCAAGGTCCTCTACATCACCTACATTTTCGATCTCACCCTCTATAGTGACGGTTTCATCGGGACCCACTATAGTTGGATCGACGGACCAATCATTGAGCGAGAATTCAGGAGGATCTTCGTCATCATCTACAACGCTAAATTCACCAGCCCAATGATCATGAGCCGGATATTGAGGATCTCCACCGACCATATGGAAAGCATACACTTCCACATCATAAATTCCCTCGTCATTCCTTGAAACATAAAAAGAAATTTGCTCGCTCTCGCCAGGTTCAAGTGAAGGATTAGGATCAGTAGAATCTTCAAAATTTCCATCTATATACATATCTACGGATACGGTTCCCGTTTCATCGCCTATATTTTCTACTTCACCTTCAACCGTGACCGTTTCTCCAGGTGACACCGTATCCGGTTGTACGGACCAATCGTTCAAAACGAATTCACTTTCCTCCGGATCGCCAGGGTCACCAGGATCAGCATCGAAGTAATCGCATATAGCTCTATAGTGTGCATCGGCTATCCGCTGTCTTACCGAGGGATCCATAAGTTTTGCTTCTTCCTCTGGGTTGTCTATGAACATGTTTTCTGTGAGAGACGCCGGCATGTTCGTTTCTCTAAGAACGGCGAAATTAGCGGTCTTCACCCCACGATCGGGGCTATCTATTTCAGCTATAAGTTCGTCCTGCAGAAGGTTACTCAAGTAAGCGGCATCTGAATTTGGAGGTAAACCTTCATAATAGTAAGTTTCTATGCCCTTGGCGGTACCGTCGAAGGCGTTGTTGTGTAAGCTTACAAAGATGTCCGCACCGGCATTGTTGGCTATGTTAGCACGTTCAGAAAGACCAACATAGACATCGGTTTCACGGGTCATGACTACCTCTGCACCGTTCGCCTCAAGCAGGTCTCTTAAGCGCAGCCCTATATCTAAAACACATTCCTTCTCGGTGTACCCGCTGGGCCCTACGGCTCCAGGATCATGACCACCATGACCTGGATCGACAGCGACCGTATAACCGTCTAGATCTTCTAGTTCATACTGTAGATCCCTGGAGAATTCTTGGAGACTATCCTCGGTACTATCATCCCTCCTCTGTTCATCAAATATTCCATCTCTATCGATACTCTCTTCTGACCTTCCAAAGGCATCGACTTCTTCTGACCTCTGTCTTATGCTGCGGTTTATGGTCTTGAGTATGTATTCCAACGTGTCGTAATAAGGTGTATTCCTACCCTGGTCGTGCCTGGATATGAGAGATTCTTCTACAAGATAGTATTCTATGCTCCGGGGACCAACACTGCTAAAATCGGAATCAAAATTGAGTACGTAAGGATCGGGATCCATGTTCTGGTTTCCTGGATCACCCATGATGAGATCTATGGTATCCGGTACTTCCTCGGAATCCATATACCAAGTACCGGGAGAAAAATCGTAGGGACCTCGGCTGAACACATAATAGTGTCCGCCGACGGGTCTAGGTGGGTCAGTAGAATGACACATCCATTCGTAAGGTGACCCGCTGGGTTCCATGGTCTCTATCGTGGCTGACGCATCTTGTGCATAGAGTTCTTCAGGGATTTCTAGCCATCCTCTATAAGTGTCGAGCCAAGTTCTTACTTGCTCTTCAGCCCATCCTTCACCTTTGTCCTCCATGGCCTCCCAATCTACCACTGGTTCCGAGAGAGTGGGATCGACTATCTCGTCGCCCCAGAAGAGTTCGTAAAGATCTAACACGAAGTCTTCTCCGAAGGGATAGATCGCCTGTGCTAGGACTTTTCCAGCGTCTACTCCTTGTTCATCTATATTCCTGTGCATCAGGTAAACATCTGCGGCGTCTATTGTACCGCTTTCTGCGTAACCGTCCAGTTCGGATGTCACCCCCATCTTTTCGGCCACATCTTCGTCATAATCGCCGTACAGTCTAACGGCTTCTAGAAGGAGAGCGAGGTTGACCGCGGTCTCCACATCTCTTTTACTCAACAGACTTTCTATGTCGCCATCGTTTTCACCGTAACCTCCGCTTGCGTTACCAAAAAGGGTTCTAGTCTGACTGATCGTGGACAATTGATAGCGGATCAACTTACCTACTTCGCCGAAGGGATCTTCAGACTCGCTCTTGAACTCTCTGAACCGAGATCTAAGATAAAAAGCAGTAGAATACACGTTCTCGTGGAAACTCTTGGTGTAAGTAACGTTTTGGCCCGACCCTTCGCTGTAAACGGTCATGTCGATCTCGCCCATGACTCTCCCGTAGAGTGGGGCTTCTCCGTCTCCATACTCGGTCCTGCTAGAATGATCTCCTTCTTCCAAGGGTGAAGCCTGGAACGGTTCCACAGATTCATCTCGCGGATCGAAATGATCGTTGACTTCTGTAGTAGATCTCACATCTGATACTATGCTCAAAGACCAATCGTCTATGTGGATTATACTGTTCCTTGCCTTCAAAGGATAAGTGTTGTTCACGTATTCTCCAAAAGATTCCTCTACATTCGGTTGTAGCTTTGACAAGTCGGGATCCCGCTCTTTGGTCAGTCCGTGTAACTCTTGGAGCACCATGTGATGCGCTCTAGTAGCTAGATCGTTACGTGCCTCGGCAGCGGCTTCAGAAGTCTGTCTATTTGGATTGTAGATCGAGATCTCCCTGCCCGCTTCATCGACCTGTCCTATCATTCCAAAGGCTATCGTAGAAACCACTATGAGAACTACGCCAACTAGGGCGAAAGGGATCTTCCCGCTGTTATCTAATTTCCGACGGGGCAAATCTATACCTCTTTCTAATAATTAATTGTTTATAAGTTTATATATAATTTGTGCTTTTCAGCCATGATATCGTCTTACTCATCTCAGTATCGTGCCAGCATTTGGAAAACCTTTATAATGTTCTTAATCAGTATTTATTTCACCGCAAATAAAGGAGACGATACCATGAAAACTTCATGTAGGCTTTTATCTTTTCTTCTCGTCGGCGTGTTAGTGTCCTCGGTATTTGGAGGTATCTTTTTCACTGAAAACCTGGCGGCGAGAGAAATCCATGAAAATGAAATAGACGAGGAAAAGATGGATATCCCACCGCCTTCTGATCCACAACCGGAAGACGGTGCGACGGAAGTCGATACAAGGATCGAATTGAGCGTTTATGTAGAACATCCTGAAGGATCATCCATGGATGTATTGTTCCACGATGCTTTTGACGATAGCCTGATAGGTATGGCTGAGGACGTTCAAAGCGGAAGTCAAGCAACTACGGATAGTGTTGATTTCGCACCTTCTACTGAGCATAGATGGTATGCAGTAGCTTTTGACGGCCAAGATAGTGCAAGATCAGATGATTGGACTTTTACCACAAGAGAGCAAAAGCCTCTTCCACCGACGGACCCGAACCCTGAAGATGGAGCCGAAGGAGTGAGTTTAGAACCGGAGATCAGCGTTCGAGTAGATCACGAAGCGGTACGGGCTCATGAAGAGACCGGTCGTGTAACAGAAGGATATATTGCACCGCAGTGGGAAGCGGACTGGCGCTGGCTTTATGAAGGGGAGTGGCGTACAATGGTGGACACGGCGCTGGGTAATCCGGACCCCGGGATATGGTATGCGGCCGCCAGACTCGATCTTTCAGATGATGTGGGGGATGCGATGACGGAGATAGCCTACTACAACAGCGGAGAAAATGCAAATTATATCCGCGGGCACGTAGCCGAAGACGAGTGGGGTGCGCCGGGTCCTTGGCTGGCTTCGACGGAGCAGCATGTACCATCCGGCTTCGACTGGGTTGAGTTGGAATTGGCCGAACCGGTCAATATAGAAGAGCCAGGCGAGTACTGGGTAGTGCTCGAGATCGACGATCTCGGCGAGGAACATCCTCCTATTGGGGCTATAGAACCCTTCGTCGAAGAAGGCGGATGGCTTTCGGTAGGCGATCCTCATGATCCCGGGAGTTGGGACACATTGGCAGATCAGGGTGAGGATTATTCTTGGGCTCTAGAGGTGAAAGTACATAGTGACGTGTTCTTCGACGT
>PWHU01000073.1 GCA_003555395.1 Thermoplasmata archaeon | reverse complement strand
TTCTCAGTACCCGTATTCTCTACCGTGAATATGTAGTTGTAAGTACCATACTCCGCTTCGACTGCATCTTCTGGTGCTGTGACCTCTACGTCGTACGGACTGTATGTGACCGTCATCGAGTCAGACTCAATCAATGGAGGTGCTGTCTGGTTCTCACTATTTGCTGTTAAAGTTATCTCTGCTTCCGTGCCTGGCTCAGCGTCAATGATCTCTACGGTAACCTCCACGTATTCCGACGTGTTAGCATCTACAGAGACCTGATCCGGTCCGCTAGCTGGAAAATTCCCTGGGTTAGAGCTTGTTATCGTGAGGCCGTAAGTGTCGTCTTCAAGACCTGTATTATTTACCCTGAAATCGTAGGTGTAGGTCCCATACTCAGTCTCTACCACATCATCCGGTGCGGTGACTTCCACATCATAATCGTCCTGCGCCTCTACAGGTACTATCATCACTGAGGTCATCGTCGAGAAAACGAGTATCGTTATCAAAAGTATCGCGGCTATCATACCTACATTTTTCTTCCTCAAATCCTCTGATGATTTCGTTTCCATATTATATTGCTCCTTTTCAAGCTTTATTAATAGTTACCATATATTTAAAATTTTGTTGGTTTCCAGGATCATAAATGATAAAAGATAAAGGGTTTTGGAGAGTGCTGGTTTAGATTTCGCTTGTCTATTCATCTTTCTTTTTGTAGTAATAGTAGCAGGCGAAGGGTACAGCGAGTGACACAAGTATCAAAGGGATCCCCGGGAAAGGTATCAAACTCACTTTGGATATCTCGATGGTCTGGGTGCTGAAGTGCTCGATGTGGAATACGTACATGGCTCCACCACCGGCACTAGCGTTCGAATTATCGAGACCTTCATAGTTCACCGCATCGCTCACTTCTATGTCAAGATCACCTTCGGAATCTGCGATATGTTCGTCCGCAAAGGCCTTGTTCACGAGTATGGTGACGCTGTTGGCATCGTTTTCATCTTCTGCCTCGATGATCAACGTCCCGTCTTCAAAGCTGATTGTGACCGCGTCTACACCTGCTGGATCTCCTGCATTTATCACCAGAGCTGCCCAAGGCTCGTAACCTTCTACCTTCAAAAAGGTCGCGGCTCCATGTGCTGCAGCATCCTCTGCCCGACCGACGAAAGCTTCGGCACCATCGACCGGTGGAGCGAATTCAGGCTGGCTAGACATCTCGATGGTCTGGATGCTGAAGTGCTCGATGTGGAATACGTACATGGCTCCACCGCCGGCACTTTCGTTTGATTCATCTAGACCTTCATAGTTCACTGCGTCGCTCACTTCTATGTCTATATCGCCCTCAGATTCGCCCAGGTACTCATCCGCAAATGCCTTGTTCACCAGTATGGTGACGTGGTTGGCGTCGTTCTCGTCTTCCGCCTCTATTATCAACGTCCCGTCTTCAAAGCTCACCGTCACCGCGTCCACACCTTTTGGATCTCCTGCATTTATCACTAGAGCTGCCCAAGGCTCGTAACCTTCTACCTTCAAAAAGGTCGCGGCACCGAAGGCCGCTGCATTCTTTGCTTCTCCTATGAAAGCTTCTGCATTCTCCCAATCAACAGGCGGTTCGAAATCGATCGGCTTTTCGAATTTTAGGTACATCGAACCCGTGTCTACTTCTCCCGAAGATTCGCTCTCCGCTTTGACAGTGATCGTCGCTATATCCCCAGGTTCAGCGTCCTCATTTATGGTAACTTCTACCTCTACATCGACCGAGCTCTCTCCCTCGACGCTGACGTTTTCCGGCGCCTCGACTTCGAAAGCGACCTCATTAGAGGATTCAACTTCTATAATGTACGTATCTTCCTCTTCACCCAAGTTCACAAGCGTGTACGTGTAGACGTAAGTATCTCTCTCGGTCTCTACACCATCTTCAGGAGGCTTGACTTCTACCCCCTGTTCATAAACACCAGGCTGTTCTTGAGTCTCCGCAGTGGATGAAAATGCCATCAAATAGCCCGACGATATCAGCAGTAGTGCGAACACTATTACCGTTCCCATATACAATTTCTTTTTCATTTTATCTACCATTATTAATTAGGTCGAGATAGCATATAAGCTTTATTTAACAAAAGTCGAACAATATCTTTTATAAATTCAAATCATAAACGATAACTTAGAGTGATAAACTCTCCCACAGATCTATGAACTCGTCCACTATATCTTGAGGGGGCTCATACGTTATCAAGAGTCTCATAACTCCATCGGGATCTGTCAATATGTACTCACCATCAGCCTTTTCCAACATGCCCTTTTT
Source organism: Thermoplasmata archaeon (assembly GCA_003555395.1). GTDB lineage: Archaea > Thermoplasmatota > Thermoplasmata > Halarchaeoplasmatales > Halarchaeoplasmataceae > Natronoplasma. The sequence goes on along the minus strand of PWHU01000073.1, from coordinate 3,247 downwards.
CATCATCTTTTTCAGGTGATAAGAGAGTGTAGAAGCGGGTACCTCCAGCTTTTCCTTTATCTCGCCGTGGGACGCCGAACCATCTTGATTTAATAAAAAAAGGACCACGGATAGAGGTATCTTCTTTCTAAGAAGACCGAGCATCTTTCTATCTCTCAGGTCCACCTTTTTTTCCCCTTCTCTAGGATAATACCTTTTGTATTCGTCCTCTTCTTCTTCAGATACGATATCATACTTTTTCAACTGGTCCAAGTGATACCTGACCAGATTCATGCTCATATCCGCTCTTCTCTTTATCTCCCTCATGTGAAGACCGGGATACTCCTCTATTATCTCGTATATCTTTTTCCTGTTTTCAACCTCTATTTCTGGTACAGACATCGAGCTACCCCTTCACCAGCGAGAGATAAAGTATTATCAAGATAAGGCTGTCGAAAAGAGCTACCGGCAGCAGGAAAGTTCCCCAAGCATCTTCTGGAACGGTGAAAAGATGATAGGTGAGCCACAATCCTTTTAGAAAGAATAGGAAAAATGCGATAGAGACCATCATCACCTTACTACTCTTGGTACGTCGATAGGCTAAAAGAGAGATTACAAAAAGAGCTGAAGCGAGAACAGTAAGAACTGCAAAGCTCAGATTGTAAATTACTGTTGGTATCATTTTTCTGACCTCGTCTTATTCGGATAGTTTAAAAAGATTTAAAATTTTGGGCAGGCGGTTATACTTTTGTCAACAGCTTATTCAATCGTTATCTTTTTCGCCTTTCTCTTTACTTTTCTTAGAACTCTGCGAAACCTTTATCCTTTTCTCGTTTCCTTTACTTCGGTCATATTTTTCCGGATTCGACCCCACTGAGACCACGCTACTTTTACCGATCCTTTCGAATCCACCATCTTCAGATCCATCCGTATTTTTTTTATCAGCGCTCTTTTTTCCTTTTACTTTCTTTTCTTCCTCTTCTTCGTTTTTTCTCCCCTTTCCTTCAAAGCCCTTTTCTTTTTCCTTTGATTTTTTAGACTTGGTAAGCACAGCACCGAGGATAACCACAACAGCCGATATCACAATACCTGGCAGATAGTACATGAAATCCCCTATGTAACCAACCGTAGGTTCATCCGTGATGTCGACAGACTCCTCTATGATTATAGTATGTGTGGAAAAGTGAGGTACGTTAACGAAGATCTTGGCACTTTCCTCACCTGTGATCAGCAAATAAGTAGCCTCGCCGGACCTTGCCGTAAGTTCGGAATAGCTGTCGACCCTATCGATCGGTTCTCCATCGAAGGTGACATTCAAATCTTCCGCCTCGGATATATCCATCAAGGTAGAGGATATATCGGCCATTATGACTTTGCCGTCGTTTCCTAGAGTATCGGAGGAAACCACCATCTGAAAGGCCCTGTCATCCAACATCTGGCTCATGAGGGCGATCCTGTCGTAGATAACGGACATCTGTTTGTAATGGCCGTTCACCGTCTCCGCCCTGACTTCGGCTCCGATCCTTCCTGACTCGATGCCCTGATTCATCATCTCAAAGATATCTACGTCGTGGTAAATCCTCTTCTCTTCTACCCTGAAAACGAACGATGTTTGTTCAAACACGGTGAAGTTGATGTATGATGTTCTACCTCTTACGTACTCCCTCAAACCATCCATCGGCCCGTAGGGCAACAACGTAGCTGTGAACTCTCCGTAATCTATCTGAAGTCCATTAGCTCCCATCGGTATTATGTCTGTATTCTGGTCGTCAATCTCGAAGCTGATGTGCTGCTCCATCTCCGGTCCTTCTTGGGGTCTGACATCTATGGTCATCACCGCCGACGGCTTATCGTAGACCCTGAAGTGAGCTCTATCTCCTCTTATCTCATATAGATAATCCCTAGGAGTTTTTTCATAGATTGTGAGATCTTCTACTCTGATACTCTTGAATAGATTGACCCCTTCCTCGGTATACCGATGGTGTATGTGATCTTTGATACCGTCGTCCAGGACATCAAAAGAGACGAAACTGCCTTCTTTATCTTCTCCAAAGGAGCCTATCCTCCTGCTTAAATTACCCGGATCTGGGATGACGGGATCGGGATATATCGGATCATCAGGCGGGTCATAATCATGAGGGACGGATTGTTCACTGAGGTCTCTATCTGCATCTACCCTATCGTACGGTACGTTCCTCTGTCGGTTTGCGATATCGTCTGCTGCTTCATCATGAACAGGTGATCCCACAGCCGCAGAAGGAGCCAATAAAAGGCAGACTAACAAAAGAGAAGATATAACCACGAAGCCTTTGAAATATGAAACTTCGCTCTTTATGTTTCCATCATTCGCTCTTCTATTTTCCAAGGAGATCCCCTATTGCATCATATGATAAAGTGCTTTTCCATTATAAAGCTTATTTAACAAAAATCGAAGAGAAAGGTAGAAATGAAAAAAAGAAAGAAGGGTTTTAGGGTGTTATGCTCTAATCTTTCCACCTTGCTCTTCTTTTCCACTTGTTAGATCCTCCGGTTTTATCACTTTTTTCTAGGTCATCTAGTTCTCCAAACTCTTCGCTTTCATCGTCTTCCCATCCTTCAGAATCTTCTTGATCGGCGCTCTCTATCTCTTCTTGCTCTCCAACCTCTTCGCTTTCATCGTCTTCCCATTCTTCAGAATCTTCTTGATCGGCGCTCTCTATCTCTTCATCCGTCTCTTCGTCCGTCTCTTCGTCCATCTCTTCTTGCTCTCCAATAGGTCCTTTCTTGGAATATAGTACTACGAGTATAACCACCAAGACGATCAGCACCAGCAGTAGGAAGAACAGGTTGGTGCGGTAGAACGGTATCGGGTAATCTTCGAACTCCATTGGATGTTCAGTACTCTCGCTCAAAATAATCTCTTCACTCTCTTGAAGGTCCACTTCCGTCAGCAGATAAGTCGTTCGGAAAGAAGCCGTTATCTCGTAGTCGTCTCTGGCCGGTAACCTGAATTCCGCAGTTCCGTCGGATGTGTAAGCGGTCCAACTCTGCTGTCTGGTGTTCACTCTCACGTGAACCTCGTCTATAGAATCTCCATCAGCGTCTTCAGCTCTAACCGTTAAGTAGTAGACATCGGTTTCTATCTCCTTTTCTTCTGTAGTATTGAATTCGTACTCTTCATCATGTACCACTGTATCTTTCCACCGTATCTCCACGTTCCAGGTACCTTCTGGTATCCTCGTATCTATCTCTCCGGAAGAATCAGTAATTCGACCGAGCGGACTGTATG
>PWHU01000155.1 GCA_003555395.1 Thermoplasmata archaeon | reverse complement strand
CTTCAGATCGGGAGGAAAAGTCGTCCATCTCAACCAAAAAGTCTATCCTATCCAGAAAGCTCTCCGGAAGCCGGACATTTATCCTTTCGGTATCAGACACGTTTTTCCTCCATTTGGTGTACATCCGACATCTTTTATGTGTCGAATGTATGTACAATAGAAATGAGAATATCCTATTTAACACTTTTGTTAAGAACCTATAACTGTTGCATGTCGACATCGAGCAAAAATCACAAATTTTTTATTTGGGACAATGCATTAAGAAGCATGAATAAAGCCTACACCATCGGTTATGAAGGCAAAGATATAGATGAGTTCCTCGAACTGCTTGAAGAAAATGAGATCAGCCGATTGATAGATGTCCGATCCAGCCCCAGGTCACGTAAAGAGGATTTCAACAAGGAAAATCTGAAGGACGAGCTCTTCCGAAAGAGCATAATGTACAGACACCTTCCCGAGCTCGGTGGATTAAGAGAGGATTACGAGGAAGTGATGGAAGGGGAAGAGTGGAAGGAGGGATTTGAAGAGCTCAAGAACGTAGCCGAAGGAGGAAAAACGGTGCTCATGTGTTTGGAGGACGATCCGATCAGGTGTCACAGGAAGTATATAGCCGAGGCATTAGAAGTAGAAGGGTGGGACGTGGTACATATAAGTGAAGGCGGAGCATGGAAAGACAAGAGTTTAGACGACTTTTGAACTAAAGTAACTTTTCACAAGACTTATTAACGACTATAGCCTAATCTTGATAAGATGGTGGAACGACCAGAAGACTACAGGAACGAGATCGATTTCATCCAAGGAGTTGTAAGCCAACATTTTCCGGTGTATAAAACGGAGATAGAATTTGATATAGTTTCCGTTTATATAAAGACTAGGATCGATGAAACACTTGAGAAAGAATTCGACGACTTGAGGAAGAAATTGGTACCCCAGAATTTTATTCCATATCTAGTGGAGGAGAACGGAGAACATGTCATCAAGGTAAAGAAGCAGGAAGATAAGGATTTTCGAAGCGTTAAAGCGAACCTGGTGATGCTGTTCATCACTTTGGGTACCACGCTGATAGCCGGTGCCTGGTGGTGGTCGTCTTATGCGCCAGTAGGCGACGGTATGCTTACACTTCACAACCTCTCCCGAGGTGCTTTGTTCTTTACCCTTCCACTCATGGCCATCCTTGGTACGCACGAGATGGGCCACTATCTTATGGCGAGGCATCACGGTATAAAGGCATCTCTACCTTTCTTTCTCCCCATGGCGCCTCCCCTGGGTACTATAGGTGCGTTCATAAGCATCAGAGAACCCATACCCGATAAAAAATCTCTCCTCGACGTAGGGATAGCGGGTCCTATCGCTGGATTTATAGTGGCCGTACCAGTATCTATCATAGGTCTTTATCTTGCCGCTACGACCACTCCCACGGCGCCCATACCTGAAGAGGGCATGAGGTACATGTGGAACTTCCCCGTGATCATGAGAGGTCTGAGCAGGTTCATCCCTATACCGCAAACTGAAACTATACATCCAACACTCTTCGCGGGCTGGGTGGGCTTTCTCGTTACTGGATTGAACCTTATACCCGCGTCACAGCTCGACGGCGGTCACGTGGTCCGCTCCCTTTTTGGAGACAAGTCCAAATATGTTAGTTACGCCGCCTTCGCATTCTTCATCATAGTGGGTATAACTTTGTACCTTGGCTGGTTGGTATTCGGGATCCTAATACTCTTCTTAGGCGGTGTCAGTCATCCGCCCCCGTTGAACGACCTTACGAAATTGGATAAAAAAAGATTCGTGGTAGGAGGCATAGCCCTTTTGATCTTGTTCATAAGCTTTCATCCCGTTCCGGTTGACCAGGAGAGCTTCAGCTACGGTTATGAAGTCAGTCTGGAAGACGAACCGGCCCAGGAATTGATTCTGGGTGGATCTTATAATTACACTATCAATGTTGAAAATCAGGCTAAAAACGTTGACGTGGACGACGGCATCGATTACGAAGTGACTTACTCCTTATCTGATCCTGCTTGGGATTCGGAACTGTATGAATTATCAGGAGAAGAGGACCAAGAAGAAAGGTGGAACGCAGTGGGAAATGAAACTGATCTGACTCTGGGCCTCGGAGAGAACCGGACCTACAGGTTATATGTAAGTCCTACTGAAAATTCGTCCATGACGAACGAGATCACTTTTCGAGTCACCACCGATGTGACCGAGAGGACACAGATCAAACAAGTCGAGATGCTCTCCAAGATAGGTTACGGTTTCGATGCGGAAATGCCCTCCGATCGATACTCCCTGATCGAAGAGGGTACCGCGGACTTCGACTTCTCTCTTTTGAACAGGGGCCAGAACGACTCCTATGAATTTAAGATAGAGGATCTGAGCCACGAAAATTGGACAGTTGAGTTCCTATATAAAGAAAACAAGAGTGAAGAACTCACCTTAGATCTGGAATTCGCTGAAAGGGAACGGTTCAAGGTGGTGTTAAATGAAAACGATTCACACGAACACGAAGGTGATCTCACCGTAGTCACGTTCAACGTCGTTATAGAATCGGAGCACACCTACGAGATAAAACAGTTCGAGGTCGCCGGTATAAGAGTCAACAGGTAGGTTTTTTGAACACGGTAAAATTTCTATCCAAAGAACCGTGTACTCTAGTCCTGTATTTTTCTACGAGTTCTAGATGTTCTTGCCCGATGGAGATGTGTTCCTCTTCGGGAAAGATAGCGGCTAGACGTCCTCCATCTACCAATTTTTCAGCCGAGGTCTCGAACAATCTCTCGTAGATAGAGTAAAGATCTTCTTTAGAGGTGGAAGAAGCTCTTCCGTAGGGCGGGTCAGTGACTATGAGTTCGATATCTTCAGGTATCGTATGAGAAACGTCTCCCTCCTTCAGTTCGCATTCTACATCGAATTCTCTTAGGTTCTTTCGGCAGCCTTTTATCATCTCGGGATCTTTGTCTCCTCCCGATACTTCCAACCCCATCTTATAACCCTCTATCAAGACGCCTCCCGTACCACAGAAGGGATCGTGTAAGCTCGAGGAACTAGATGGCCTAGCTAGATTGATCAGTGCTCTTGTGAACCAGGGTTTCAGAGAGACCGGCGATGAAAAAGGTCTGTTCTTCACTTCTCTAGACCTCATCTTTTTTCTATCAACTTCGAAGAGTTTTCTTCCGACGAATAGGTCCTTTGAAACAAGAACACATATCTCATGGTCGGGGGTATCTAAGTCTATGGGATTTGTTTCTGAGACCAGGTCACCTAATGATTCTTTGATCCTCCGCGTGTCGGTTTCGCTGCCTTTTATCTTTTTAGTCCTGACGGCCATGCTGCCTTCCGGAAGACTTCGACCCTCTAAAAGTTCTGAAAGGTCGTATCCGTCTTTCGAAGTTATCCCTATCAGATGATATACGCTGCGGGTCAATCCTAACCTGTAAAACAGTTCTTTCGGTATGCCTTCCGCTTTTACGGCTAGTACACCGTCTTCAAAACGTTCCTCATCGTGATCAAAAGAAAGGCCTTCTAGTCCGCTCAATATCTCTGCTCTAGCCAACTCATAATGTGGTCCTACAAGTTCAAAAATTAGTCGAGGCATTTGGTTTTCTTAACCCCTTTCCTTCTTTTTCTGTATATTTTCTTTGAGTTCTTTATCGCTGACTGTTTCCACATGTGCGACTTCACCGTCTATTATAACCGTGGGTATGTGGGTTATATCGTATTTTTCGACTTTTTTTGCCGCATCTTTTGCTCTCAGGTAATTTACTATGATATCATCGTCGTTAAGATCTTTTATCACTCTTTCAAGCGTTTCTTTGGCCGGAGGGCAGTCCGGGCAGGTGTCCGAATATATGAAGTCTATCTCCACTTTTGGATCTTCTTCCGATGTCATGGTTGATATCACTAGAAACGGATGATTTTAATTTTTTCGTTCGTTTTTCAGTGCCGCTCGACATTTTTTAAAGGTTAAGGTTAAATATCACTTTATCATCAATTGTTTTGAACACGATACCCAGGAGGAAGAAAAATTGAAAGAAAAATCGGAACAAGTTCCGGAACTGACGGACGAAGATCTCGAAGGATTCATAGAAGAAAATAAACGTGTGGTCATCGATCTTTGGGCGACCTGGTGTAATCCCTGTATACGGATGAATCCCATCATCGAGGGACTCGCTGAAAAGTACGACGGTGATGTAAGATTTGCAAAGGTCGACATAGAGAAGAATGGTGCGACCCCCTCTAAATTCGGCATCCAGTCCATTCCGAGCTTTCTGTTCTTCAAGAACGGAGAACTTATGGCTAAAGAGAGAGGTACGTTTAACGAAGAAGAGTTCGAGGAAACGTTGAAACGCCACTTCGAGATCTAAAGGTTACTTATGTCCATATATTTTATCGAATCTTTCATCTCCTCGTACCATCTTTCGACGCAGGAGAGAGCTTCCTCTTTTATCTTATCTAAAGGCCTCAAAGAGTAATGAAAATAATATCCTCCGTTCCGTATGGTCTTTTTTTCTTTATACACCAGACCGCAGTCGAACAGCTTCTCCAAAGAACGGTAAGCGGTGCTCTGGTCTTTGTCGAGCTTCTCGGCTATCTCAGAAGAAGTGAGTTCTTCTTCTTCCGAAAGTACCGCGAGTATCTTTTTGTCCAAAGCGCTCAGGTCGTATAAACATTCCATCACGTTATCGCAGTCTATCTCCTCTTGGTTCACTCCGAAGGACATGATATATCGTTAATCAGCAAATGTCTAATCATACTTAACCGTTTTGAGGCGTAAAATTCAAATCCGATTAGATTTTACTCTTCTACAAGCCGCAGTAACTCAGTTTGGGAGAGTGCCACGCTGAAGACGTGGATGTCGCCGGTTCAAGTCCGGCCTGCGGCACTTTCCGAACCAAATTTTCGACATCCACTGCTTGTATGAGAGGTCGATCTCTTCATTTTCAAAGTCGAAGGCGGGCCGAACTCGACCCGGATAACACGGAATATAGATGGTCCCAACCGGAAGAGATAAAGAGGTCGAAGACCGTTCCTAAACTACGGGAAGCTTACATATCGGCGAGGTATAAATATGAAAGTCAAGATCGAAGATAGGATAGAAGAGATGAAAGCTGTCTGGATGGAAGAGGAAAGGAACGAAGTGAAGATGATAGACCAGAGGTACCTTCCGTCGGAACTGAAGTTTTTCACCGCGGAAGATCACGATGACATATATCGGTCCATAAAAGAGATGATGGTTAGGGGCGCTCCTGCCATCGGCGTCACCGCCGCCTACGGCATGGCCCAGGCAAAGGTTCAAGAAAACGATATGGAAGAGGCTGCGGAACATATAAAGTCCGCAAGGCCTACAGCTTACGACCTTTTTTACGCAGTGGACTACATGATGGACGATCTGGAAGAACCGGTAAAGGCCGCTGAGGGATACTCTGAAAAAGTGATCGAAAAGTGCAGGAAGATAGGAGCGCACGGAGCGGGTCTTATAGAAAGTAGAGATAACGTACTCACTCACTGCAATGCTGGAGCTTTGGCTACAGTTGATTATGGTACAGCTCTCGCGCCCATGAGGATAGCTCACCGAAAAGGGAAAGAGATCCATGTTTACGTGGACGAAACGAGACCGAGGCTGCAGGGTGCTAGATTGACGGCTTGGGAACTCTATAATGAAGATATACCTCACTCGGTCATCGTGGACAACGCCTCCGGTCACTACATGTCTAGAGGCGAAGTAGACCTGGTGATAGTCGGGACCGATAGGATAGTGGCCAATGGGGATATAGCCAACAAGATCGGCACCTACGAGAAAGCGGTCCTGGCCAAGGAGAACGATATACCGTTCTACGTCGCGGCTCCCGTTACCACCTATGATGGAACAACCGAAAAGGGCGAAGACATACCGATAGAAAACAGAGACGATGATGAAGTAAAAGAGATCAACGGTTCGCTTATCATGCCTGAAGGATCGCCAGTAAAAAATCCTGCCTTCGATGTTACACCCGTTGAATACATATCAGGATACATAACGGAGAAAGGTGTCTTCGGGCCTGAAGAGTTGAAAGATATGTTTTGATAGGGATGATATTTCAAAAATAACCCAAAAATATTTAGCTTTTTGAACTCAAATAGGTGATATACATGGATGAAGAATGGATATCGGCTAGCGACATCGAAAAGTTCGGATACTGTCCTCTTAGCTGGTGGTTGAGTCGAACCGAGGAGGAACCGGAGGATGAGAGATTAGAGGAAGGTGAAGAGGAACATAAAGAGATCGGTGAGGCGTTGAAAGACGTACAGGAGAAAGAGAATAGATTGAAGCTCGTAGAAAACATGATCTTGTTTTTAGCCGTTTCGGCTACGGTGATATCCGTGCTGGGGCTCACCTTTCTGTATCCCGAGACAGTATTCAGCACCATATTTATAGCTCTATCGTTGATATGGCTTCTAGCAGCGAGTTTCTTTTTGTTCATAAGCGAAAGGCACGATATGACTCCCCAAAAAACCACCTTGGAAAGGACCATATTGATATTCGCCATGGTTGCCACCATGCTAACTGGTTTCAGCTTTTCATTCAGGGTGATGGATGACATCCTGGCACGAGTGACTCAGGTGATCTCTTTATCGTGGTTGATAGGCGCTAGCTACTGGTTGAAACATTCATTCACGTTGAAATCCGATGCTCAATCCACGAGAGAGGACCTCAATGTAAACGAAGGTGAGATAAAATATGTGGATGCTTTGAAGAAGGAGAGCGAACTTTTGAAATCAGAAAAGTATCGGATAAGAGGGAGGCCGGACTATATAATGGAAAATGATGGCGATCTGATACCTGTAGAGGTCAAAACCGGCAGAGTCCCTAAGGGCCCTTTCTTTTCTCACATCCTGCAGATAGCAGCCTACTGCCTCTTGATCGAGGAAGATATAGGAGAAAAACCGCCCTACGGTTTGATACGGTACGGTGAAACCGAATTCGACATAGATTACGACGACTCTTTGAAGAATCTGCTTATAGAGAAACTAGAGATGATGAGAGAAAATATAGAAAAAGAAGAAGCCCACAGGAACCATGGTCGGGATGGCAAATGCGCCCATTGTTCTAGGAGAGATATTTGTCCAGAATCATTGGCTTGAGCTCATCTCTCTTCATCGATCTTGTCTTCATCCATCTCTTCCAGCCTTTCTTTTATATCTTTAACGTCCTTTCTCATCTGAAGCATCTCTTCCTCGAAGGTGGTGAAACCGCTTGCTGAAAATATCCTGTGTGAGATGAACATCCCAATGAATATAGCGCCCACGATAGCTAACACCGATATGAATACCAATAGAAATACCAGGGTGACGAAATGATGTCTTATATCTTGGAACTGTATCCAGCCGGTGATAAAACCTATTGCCAGCGCACCTGTTACGATCACCACTATACCTATCATAAACAGAGAGAGGGGAAATTTTTTCATGAGTCTTCATCCTCCATGCGGTTCAAAGGCTCGATTAGAGGCAGATCGTTCCTTGTGATGTATTCTTCTTCTCCATCATAATATGTGATCCTATAGACCAATTCATCCTCTTCGTATTTTTCTTCGGGTATGTCTTCCTCAGGATATAGTTCGAAAGTAGCGTTGAAATTGTATCTATCCTCGTCTCGTCTCACGAAGATATTCAGATGAAAGTTAGATAGCTCCGTAGTATACTCCGGTCCAAAACTGTTTTTCCAGTGTGCTTCCTCAGTTTCATCGGTTTCTGTATCGTTCAAGTAAAGGGTGATCTCGTCGAACATCACGAGTACCATGGCGCGCAGGTTTATTATGGTTTTATTATCATTTTCTTCTGGATTGTGAACTATCAACTCTGGTATATCAGCACCTGGAGGACTCGGTCCGTTGAGGCAGCCGAGTAAAGAAATCGTCAGTAGTATGACCGAAGCGATCGTCAGATATTTTTTCATCAACAATTAAAGATATAAGGTGGTTAATTAAGTTTATCGAATCATTGGACCTATTTGCTTTTTTTCTAGTCGTAAAGCTAACTCTCAAAATACTCTGCCACGTCATCCAGTAATTTCATTATTTCAAGCTCCTGGGGACATAACTCCTCGCACTGGCCACATTTGATGCAGTTCGTAGCTTTAGATTTGTCCTTCAACTTTTCGTCCCATATCTCTTTGTATTTTTCATATTCGTCGTAGATCACGGCTTGGTTGTACATCCGGAAGTTTCTAGGTATCGCTACGTCGTTTGGACAGGGCACACAGTAATTACAACCGGTACATTCTACCGGCGATATATCTCTGTATTTATCCGCCACTCTATCGACGATCTCTAGGTCCCGATCGGAAAGTACGTCAACATCAGATTCTGAGGCGTACCTCACGTTTTCTTTCACCTGTTTCAATTCGCTCATACCGCTGAGAACTAGAGACACTTCAGGTTGATCCCAAAGCCATTTAAATGCCCACTCAACGGGTTCTCTTTTCACTTCGCTTTCTTCCCAGATCTTCTTGATGGATCTTGGCGGCTCTTTTGCCAGTTTTCCTCCCCTTAGCGGCTCCATGATCACCACGCCCAATCCCTTATCGGCTGCGTATTTCAAACCTTCTCTACCTGCCTGGAATGCCTGGTCTAGATAGTTGTACTGGATCTGGCAGAAGTCCCAATCGTAGGCATCGACTATCTTCTTGAAAGTTTCTAGGTCGTCATGGAATGAAAAACCAAGGGGGTCTATCTTCCCCTCCTTTTTCTTTTCTTTCATCCATTCAAATATGTCGATGTCAAGTGAATTATAGTTGTTCCAATGTTTTTCGCTTAAGGCGTGAAGCAGGTAAAAATCTATCTTGTCTGTATCCAATCTTTCGAGCTGATCGTTTAGATATTTGTCCGGATCGTCCGAGTCTTCAACATCCCAGGAGGGCAGCTTTGTAGCTATCTTCACCTTTTTTCGATATCCGTCTTTCAATGCCTTTCCCACCAGCTCTTCACTGTTACCGCCATGGTAGGGCCACGCGGTGTCGATATAATTCACTCCTTTGTCTACGGCGTATCTGATCATCTCTATGGCTTCTTCTTCTTTTATGTCCCCTCTATCGTCGCCGTGGTGAGGCATCCTCATGGCTCCAAACCCGAGAGCGGAAGGTTTCCAATCCAGCTTTCCAAATTTTCTATAATTCATTTTTTCACCTTAAAGGGTCGCGCTCAAATAAACCATGTCAAAAGTCTTATTTGGTCATATTTATATCCTTTGTATGTTTTGGCATCCTCTTTTTTGACATCCATCCAGAAGTTGAGGAAAAGGTATATAATACATTCTTGTCCTATAATTGCTCTGTTAGAGGTGTAACTCCCTGTCCGAGAAACCCGAGATACGATGTCCCGTCTGTGATTCGAAAATACCAGAGGGAGCCGATGAATGTCCCAAATGCAAATTGGATAGAGACATCATCGAGATCGGCGAGAGTCGAAAAGGATCAGACGATGATCTAGATACGATATTGGGTTCATTAGACGATGAAGAGGATGAGGAAGACCTTAAAGAAGAGGAGGAAGAAGGTTCTTTGGACGAGTTCATAGAAGACCTAGAGGACGAACTGGAGTTGGAAGAGGAAGTAGAAGAGGAAGAACTAGAGTTAGAAGAGGAAGAAGAGGAGGAAGAGGAAGAAGAAAAAGTAGAGGAAGAAGAGGAGACGGACTTTGAGACAGAAGATGGTTCATTGGACGAGACTTTAGCCGAGCTGGAAGATGAGCTGGAATTAGATCTAGAAGAAGAAAAAGTAGAGGAAGAGCAGGTCGAAGAAGGTTTAAAGAAAGATCTTCGAACAGCGTTTGAGGAGGCCGAGCTAAAATTATCCGACCTTGAGCAGCATGCCGCTTCGACCGTATTTCTCGAAGGGTTGATCGCCGAGGCTGAAGAGTTGAGAGAAGAGTCCAGGTATGACGAGGCACTAGACAAGGCCCAGGAAGCCTCAGATTTCGGAGAAGAAGTCCAGAGATTCTTAGATAAACTTAACACGTTGGAAGAAAAAATAACCGGTCTGAAGAAAAGAGGATCAGATGTAGCGCCGCTGGAAGAAGCGGTGGAAGAGGCACAAGAGTATATCAAAAAAGGAACTTCAGAAAAAGCGTTTTCTACGCTAGAAAAGGCGATCCGTAGGGCCGAAAGGAAACGGAAGGAAGGAAGATTAGATACGAAGGAAAGGATCAATCAAACTATAAAAGACCTAAGCGAGATCTTGGAAGTCGGCAAAAGATTTGAGCTTTCACTTAACCAGATAAGGGATATAATCTCTACGGCTTTAGAACTCTCCCGAGAGGGTAAAGTGGATCGAGCACTGCGAAAACTTGAATTTGCCAGGGAGAGAGCCTCTGAGATAATCGGGAAAGAGATGGATGATGCGATCTATGAACTGGAAGAGGAGGCCGAGTCCACCTTCGACGAGAGAAGGATAAAAGAGATAAAAGAGTATATAGAGAAAGTAAGGGGAGCTAAAGAAAGGGGAGATTTTAAAGAAGCCCATAAAGCTATCCAGGAATGTCGAAGAGGAGCGTCAAAATCAGATTTGAAGATAGGCTCGATGGATGTAGATGAGATAATAAAGATCAAGGAATTATCTGAAACCGTCGGTATAGATTGTAGCGATGCGGAAGAATTCTTGAGTTTGGCCAGGGAGGCTTATAGAAAGGGCAGTGAAATAGAATGTAAAAGAAATCTGAAAAAGGCGAAACAGATCCTACTAAAGAACATCTCTCGAGATCTCCAGAAGATAATGAAGAACGGCATGAAAAAGTTAGAGAAGGCGAAGAGAAAAGGCGAAGAGATCTCAAAACCCGTAAGCCATCTGAAGCAGGCCAACCTCCTGATGAAGAAAAAACAATTCGTCAAAGCACTGGAACATGTAAAAGAGTTCAAAGGGGCGATAGATGAGTTAGATGAAGATGAAGAGGTCCTTTCTACAACTGTAAGCAGTGTGGAAAAAAAGAAATCTCCTGAAACTAAAATAGATCGCTCACAAAATAAAGCTAAAAAACGAAAAAAAATGGATGAGCGTAGATCTTCTCCCCCCTCTAAGAGGACAACCAATATCCGGGTATCGAAAGAAGGAGCGTTAGACTTGGGCGTGGATGATCTTTATGGAGGATCGACTAACCTTCTAAAGGTAAAAGACCTTTCCGAAGCCTACGACGTATTCAAAACTCTGATATCGAGAACAGGTTCTGGTTTATGTGTTACAAGAGATTATCCTAAAAAAGTGAAGAAAAAATACGATCTAGATGAATTCTCATTGGTTGAAACCGACTCGAAGAAGAGTAAAGATGAAGATCTTCCATTCTCATATAGGCTATTGGAGGACGGAAAAAAAGCAGCATCATCTGAAGACTGTTATTTGTCCATGATATGGCTGACTAATGTCGATAGAGAGGGAGCGGTAAAACCCAAGGATCTTGAGAGATTGAGTCTCAAGCTGGAGTCTTTCATAACAAAAGGAAAAGGAGTCATACTTTTGAACGGTCTTGAATATCTAGTGAGCAATAACTCCTTCAAAACAGTCCTTCATCTGATCCAATCTTTGAAAGATCAGGTCGCCATCGAAGATTCCATCTTTATTATAACAGTCAGTCCGGATACATTTAGCAGAACACGGATGCATCAGCTCGAAAGAGAAGTCGACGAGGTCTTCCCGTAAAAAGGCTCAGTACTTACCCTTTTTGACTATGGTGTAGAGTAGCCAGACACCTATAAATACCGATACTAAAAATATGTAAGGTCCAAAGATACCCTCTTCTCCCGAGAGCACTATGAGTGCGGAGCCGATTATTATGGCGGCCGCGATTATGGTAAAGCTCAATCTGTTCGTTATGGTATCGAGCCGCTGTTCCATCTCTCTAAGACCTACGTGTTCGATCTCTATCTTAAGTTCTCCTCTTTCAAGGTTGTCAAGAACGCTGCTCGCCCGATCAGGGAAGTTAGCAAATAAATTTTTATAATCTTTTAAGGATTCATACGCTTCGATCATCTGTTTCTTTGGATCGTATCTTTTCTTTATGATCTCTTCTACTACGGGTATAGCTGTCTTGAAGAAATCAAAATCCTCATCCAATGAGGTGCATATCCCCTCGATCTCCACCAAGGCTCTTTCCATCAAAAGAAAATCTACCGGCAAAGATATGTTGTGGGTTCTTGCGATATCCATGATCTCGTTTTCCAAACCCTCCTTCAACATAAGGTCCGGTTTGTTCTTATAAAGCTGCAAAACATTTTCGATATCCCACATCAGTTCATCTTCATCGTACTCACCGTGGACGTTTCCGATCTCCAGTAGGATATCTTTGACTCCCTCCATATCGTTTTCGAACATAGCTATGAATATGTCGATGAGTTTGTTCCTCATCTCGTCGGTGAACATACCGATAGCGCCAAAATCCAAAAGTACCAATGCCGCTCCGTCCTCTTCTTCTGTGAAATGTACATTGCCCGGTGAAGGGTCCGCATGGAATATCCCGTGTATGAAGAACTGCCTCATCATGTTTTGGGCTAGTTTTTTAGCCATATCTTTTTTGAAACTTTCAGGGTAATCTGCATCCATCAAGGTCCGCATACTCTTTCCTTGAACGTTCTCAAGTATCAGGACCCTCTTTGTCAGGTGATCCCAGTAGACCTTAGGTATCTTGATAGTGGGATCGTCTTCGAAGGCGTTGTAGAAACGTTGAGCGTTACGGGCCTCTGTAGTATAGTCCATCTCTTTTTCCAGCATCTTTTTGAATTCTTTGGTCACTTCGTGGGGCTGATACAGTTCACTTTCAGGATAGACATCCTCCAGCATCCTTGTGAATCTTTCGATCAGTTCCAGGTCGGCCTGAACTTTTTCCTCGATATTTGGCCGCTGAATTTTGATCACGACCTCGTCACCGTTCTTCAGCCTTCCTTCATGTACTTGGCCTATGGAAGCTGCGGCTAAAGGTTCGTTATAGAATTCATCGAATATATTATCTATCTTTTCACCAAGTTCATCTTCGATTATCCCTTTAGCTTTTTCTGGTGAGAAGGGAGCCGCATCGTCTTGAAGTTTCTGAAGTTCTTTGGCAAAATGAGGGGGTATGAGATCCGGCCGGTTACCCAAAAACTGACCGAGCTTGATGAAAGCCGGTCCAAGATCTTCAAAGAGCCGCCTTAGTTCGTGAGCTTCTACCCCTTGGATGGTCTCTTCAAAGCGGATACCCATCCTCTCTTTTGAAACAAAACTCATCAAACCAAGTTCTTTTATAAAATCCACTAGCCCGTGCTCCATAAGGATGTTGGCTAATTCCCTCATCCTCCTGATCTTCTTGGTTCTTTTCATGACCCTTCTCTAGAGGCATTGTAGTGCTTATAATTTAAATTTTGTCCGCCGGAACATCGATATATAGTAAAATCGACACGTTTGTCCATAACCTTTATTAGATGATCTTTGATATTTCGTTCGATAGTCATGTTAAAAACACCTGTAATCATCGTGAATTATAAGACATACAGTGCTTCCATAGGAAAAAGGGCGCTCGAACTCACCAAGACGATCGAAAGAAAAGGTAAAAAAAATTGGGCGGTTTGTCCGCAAGCTTCGGACATACGGATGCTCTCTGAAAATACCGATGTACCCCTTCTAGCCCAACATATAGATGCCGTTGACCCCGGCAGTAACACTGGTCATATATTGTTGGAAACGGTGAAAAGAGCGGGAGCTCAAGGTACGTTGATCAACCACTCCGAAAGGAGGTTGAAACTGTCCGCCATCGAAAAGATAGTTCGGCGGTGCCATGAGAAAGACTTGGAAACGATAATATGTGCGAACAATCCAGAAGTGGCGGCTTCGGCCGCTGCATTGGATCCCGGCTTCGTGGCTTACGAGCCTCCTGAGCTCATAGGAGGAGACATATCCGTGTCGAGTGCAAAGCCGGACGTCGTAGAAGAGGCGGTGGAGAAAGTAAAGAACGTAAATCCCGAAGTTAAAGTACTGTGCGGCGCCGGAGTCAAAAACGGCGAAGACGTAAAAGCCGCTCTCGAACTGGGTACCGAAGGCGTACTCTTAGCCTCTGGTCTGGTAAAATCTGAAAAGAAAGAAGAAGTCATACACGACCTGGAGAGCGAGCTGTAGCGAACTTACTCGTTCTCTACCCATCCTTTCAATGGAACGTCACTTTCTTTAGGCCCTCTCGCGAATATCACGTCTCCGGCTTTCAACTTTATCTTTTTGTCCGGACCGTAGGCCCAGTTTTCCCCCCTCCGTATGGCTATAACTTTCATCCCTATCTTGGTGGCCATCTCCGACTCCTCAAGAGTTTTCCCATCCAAAAAGGATCCTTTTTTAATCTCCCTTCTCACCATGAACTCATCGGAATCCTCCAAACTCTTTTTTATGACAGGATGCAGATCTATATCTCTCAATACTACGTCCGCTATGTCTAAAGCCGCATCCGCAAATCTCTCTATAGAATCCGCCACCTTTAAGAGTATCAGGCTCTTATCGGTTTCTGAATCCTCGTTATTTTCTAAGATCTTCATGATCACTGATTCCTGAAGATCGTTCACCTTCTGTTCAAGATTGAATACCTCCTCGGCTATCTCTCTATTATGATATAGTAGAGAAGAATAGGCCAGGTCCAACATCAATTCAGAAGTGTTTTTCATCTCTATCAGTTCTTTTTCGACTTCTTTCATTTTATCACCTCACCCCATCTTTTTTCAGCGTGAGCCACCGGCCAAAGTTTCTCATATCCGTCTTCGTGTGCCCTCACTATCAACATGTCACCCGCTTTTAAAGTCGTCCTACTGTTGGCTCCGTATATCCATCTTCTCGAGCGTCTTATGGCTATCACCCTTACCCCCGTCACCGCTTCAAGTCTCAGTTCACCAAGGCTTTTATCATCAAGGTCCGAACCTTGTTCTATCTTCAAGGTAAACACTTTTTCTTCGGCATCGCTCAATATATGAGGAAGTATCGGTGTCAGGTCCACGTCTGCATCGATGATCTTAGCCATGTCTTCGGCGGCATCCGATATCTGCTCAGCGGCCGAAGCTACCTGCAGTAGACCGCTGAGCTGTTCCGCGTCTTTTTGCTTCCTAGCCCCCAACATCGATTTTAACCTGATCTGATACATCATCTTATCCATCTCTGATTCCAGATGACGTACTTCTTCCGCTAACTCCTCGTTTTCAAAAACTATGGCCGCATAGGCTAGATCAGCTACCAATTCCGAATTGTCCTTCATCAATGTCAACAGTTCTCTAACCGAAGTATCTTCGTAATATATCTCAGAATGGTCCTCGTCCAACTCCTCTTTTTTAGCTCTTCTATTCACATTATCACCAACCAAACCATCAGTGCTAACGATACGATCCCGATGAAGTCACAGAGAGTAGTTTCAACCGGGATCACTATGTTATCTGGATCTAAACCTTTATGATATGCCCAAAGTGAAACCGCAACCGTGATAAAAGTAATGGAAAAGATCGTAATAAAACCTGCGCCTATTATCACTACAAATATCTGTAAAGATGTTACACCAAGATCGAAAAGATACCCTGCACTCACTACTCCTATCCCTAAGATGAAGAACACGAAGAACCCCATCCCCATCATCACCCATATATTTTCTTGAAGTTCCTCATCTTTGAAAGTAGAACTGATCCTCCCAGTATGGAGGGAAGAGGAAACTCTAGCTCCGAGCACTGCTCCTAGATTTCCTCCGACCCCGTTCAATATGGGCACAAGGAATAACAGGATCGGATAGATCAAAAGCGTTTCTTCTATGGAGCCAAGAACGAAACCACCGGCTACGCCTATCAGCCCCATCAGAGCTAGAAGACCGGCGCTTTCTTTGAATATGTTTTTCCAGTGGTAGCTCACAGTATCAACCACCCGAAAAGATTGGCGTAGGCAAATAATATGATCAGTGTGAAAACGTCTCCAGCGGTGGTGAGGACGGGGCCGCTTATGTTATCTGGGTCTACACCAAACTTGATCGATGTAGCTACGATTAAGAAACTCAAGATTATCAAGATCAGTCCGGAAGTCACACCTGTGAAGATGGATACCAGAAAGATAACGCCCAAGAGTTCGTAAGTTATTTCGAATGGGAGGATGAAGCTGATAAAAAATAAAAAGACTGGAAAAAGGGAGGATGTGAAAAGACCGAGAACTAAAGATCCTTTCACGTTCTCTTTCCCCACATCGGAAGTCAATCCTTGATGAAGAAGCCCAAGATGGAAAGCAGAGCCCAATCTAGAACTCAAAGCAGTAGATATGTTCCCTCTCATATCGATTATTGCGGGAACGATGATGATAAGACCAGGGATCATCTCTAGCACTCTTTCCATCCCTGCTAATACTGAGCCTGCTAAAGCTCCTCCAAGTACACACAACAGGAGCATCGGAAGTGTCTCTATGACGACCCGTTTTCTGTCCATCACTTTTGTTGAAGTGAAAAAATGATATAAATCTTTTTACAATTTCAAATTTGGATTATACACATCTTACTGCTTCACGATCAATGCTTCTTCAGGACAAGTTTCGGCACAGCAGTAGCATCTTATGCACTTCCACCAGCTTATCTTCGGACCGTAGTCCTTTTTGGTGACAGCGTTCTTAGGACATATGTCATAACATTCCCAGCACTTGATGCATTTTTCTTTCCGCAGTTCCGGTCGATCGAGATATATATTGGAGAAAAGATTAGCTATGAAGTTTGGAACTATCCAAGGGACGGAGCCTCCCGCGGGATATTCGATATCACGTTCAAAGGTAGAAGGCTTCCTATTCAAATATTCGATAGAGTCGAAGTCCTTATCTGCCTCAGATAAGGTCGGTACTTTCTGAGGGGGTATTCCCACCAACTTACAGGCGGCGTAGTCACACGCTATGGGATCTTTAGAAGCCAATATGCAGTTCAACTCAACGGGATCTCCTCCCGAGGGCCCGCTGCCTTCCATGCCGAGGATGCCGTCCATGATAGATAATCTGGTATCGACTGCTGAATTCAGATCTAGCAACATCTTTCCGAACTTATTAAGCTGCTGAAATTGACCGTGGTAAGCCGCTTTACTCAAACCGTGTATCAAACCGTACTGATTTTTCACCGCGCCGGTGAAAACAGTAAGAGAATGAGTCTTCAATTTAGGAAGGTTTATGATCCCGTCCACTTCCTCGATAAGCTTGATAAAATCAAAAGATTTTTTTGCATCGCCCTCGGCGAAAGCTTCAGTGACATTGTCTACATCATGATTCAACTTTGCGCCGGTTTCTTCCTCGATCCTCAGCCAATCACTTTTTTCATAATGTTTTATCAGGTTGCTTTCGGTCATACGTCCGCCTGGACTATCCGCCACTATTATATCGACGTCCTTTGTTTCCAGGACCTTTATCACTGCTATGATGAAATCAGGATGGGTAACAACCGCTTTATCCGGAGCACTTCCCTTCAACAGGTTCGGTTTCACCAAGATCGTTTCTCCATCCTTTACGAATGAATCCACACCGCCAAGAGCGGTAAAAGCTTCTTCGACGGCTTCATATACGCTTTCATAATCAGAGCATCTGTCGATGAAAACTTCCATACTTCTTCCAAAATGTTTATATTATAAGTATTTGTAGGTTGATATAGCATGTGTCTAGCAATTCCTGGCTTGATAAAGAGCATCGAGGGCGACGAGGCTGAGATAGACTTTGGAGGCGTTACCCGTAAAGCTAACGTTTCTCTAGTCGATGTTGAAGAAGATGATTACGTTATAGTCCACGCGGGTTACGCCATAGAGAAACTGGAAGAGGAAGACGCTAGAAAGAGTCTTGAGGCCTGGGAGGAAGTTATGAAAGCCCAGCAAAAGGCTCGGAACTAAATAAAAAAGAAATTTAAAGTTAAAGGTTTTTATTCTATATTCGATCTTGTTTTCACTCGTTTTTACATTCCTGGAGGCATTCCGCCGCCCATTCCTCCGGGCATTCCACCGGCTCCTGGTCCGCCTGGTGGTGCGCCGCCTTCGTCTCCGCCGCCTTTCGACGCTACGACGTCGTCTATCCTGAGTATCATGTTGGCGGCTTCAGTGGCTGACTTGATCGCTTGGTTCTTCACTCTGTAGGGTTCGATGATGCCTCTTTCAAACATATCTTCCGGTTCCTCTCCATCTTCAACGTTAACTCCGTAGACCTTCTTGCCTTCTTTCTCGTGTGCTGTGTTCAGGTTCATCAACACGTCTATACCGTCTAGGCCCGCGTTTTCACTTATGGTTCTAGGTACGATCTCTAGACTATCGGCGAAATCTTCGAAGGCTATCTGTTCTCTACCTTCGATGTTGCCGCTCATCTCAGTTAACCTGTTGGAAAGTTCTATCTCCGTGGCTCCTCCTCCCGGGAGTACTGCACCGTCTTCTATAGCTACTGAGACCACCTTGATAGCGTCTTCTACAGCTCTCTCCAGTTCGTCGACCACGTGTTCGGTTCCACCTCTCAAGAGCAGAGAAACGGCCTTCGCCTCTTCAGTTCCTTCAACGAAGGTCATCCTGCTGCCCGAAACGATCCTTTCGTGTACACGTTTAGCCGTGCCCAGGTCTTCGGAGCTAAGATCATTCAGGTTGTTCACGACACTGCCTCCGGTGGCCTTCGCCAGTTTCTTCATGTCGGATTTCTTCACTCTCCTGATGGCGAAGATACCTTCTTTGGCCAGGTAATGCTGCGCCAGGTCATCTATACCTTTCTGGCAGAGCAGAACGTTGGCGCCGGCGTTTTTCACTTTGTTCACCATCTCTTTAAGGCTCTCTTCTTCCTTATTGACAAATTTTTCTAATTGATCTGGGTCGGTGATCTCGATCGAGGCGTCTATCTCCGTCTCCTTGACTTCCATAGCGGAATTTAGGAGCGCTATCTTCGCATCTTCGATGTCTTTCGGCATATTGTCGTGCAGCCGTTCTTTATCCAGCAGCACGCCGTCGATCATCTCGCTGCTGTCTACACTCGCACCCGCCTGCTTTTCCACCTTGATGTTGTCTACATCTACTACGTAGCCTTCGTCCGTTTCTTCGGTTATATGATGGACTGCGTGAACAGCGATCTCCGCAAGTTTTTCCTTATTTATTTCTACGTTCTTACCGGTCATGGCGGTAGAAGCGATGCTTTTCAGTTTGTCCTTATCTTCTGGATCGATCTCGATCTTCAGATCCTCCAAAACCTCGGATGCTTTTTCCGATGCGATCCTGTATCCGTTTGCTATCGTAGACGGATGAAGCTGATCGATCCTTTCTTCGGCTTTCTTCAACAGTTCTCCGGAAACTATCACTGCGGAAGTTGTGCCGTCGCCGCATTCTTCTTCCTGAGTATCCGCAACTTCCACGAGCATCTTCGCCGCTGGATGTTCTATGTCTATCTCATTTAGGATTGATACCCCGTCATTGGTTATCACTACGTCGCCGAGACTGTCCACCAACATCTTGTCCATGCCCTTCGGTCCCAATGTTGTTCTAACCGTGTCGGCAACTGCTTTAGCGGCTGCGATGTTGTTCTTCTGTGCGTCTTTTCCGCTCTCTCTTTCTGTGTCTTCTTTCATCACGAATATAGGTTGCTGGCCTGACATCATGGTTACACCTCTTCAGCCGCATGAAAAAAGAGGTTCTATATATAGTTTACTCACCAGTTTTTTTTCACGTCCATCTTTCTTTTCTAGCGTATATATGAACTTCTTTCATCCGTCGCCTGGTCTTGAAAAAAATCGCAAAACATTCTGAGCTTAACAAAACATATAAAAGATAACCCTTCTTTAAGGTCTCCATGGCGAGGAAGGTTATCAGGGTAAAAGATCTAACGAAAGAGTACGACGGCACAACCGCCGTTAAAGAGATCTCGTTCCAAGTGAAGGAGGGGGAGATCTTTTCTTTGGTCGGCCCTAACGGGGCTGGAAAGACAACTACGGTTGAGATCTTAGAATGCTTGAGGGAACCCACCTCTGGGGAAGCCACAGTCCTCGGTCACGACATCAGTGATGAGGCAGAAAAGATAAAAGAAAAGATAGGTGTCATGCCCCAGGATTTCAATACGTTCGACAGGTTGACAGCTGAGGAGAATATCAAGTTGATGGGAGATCTTTATGGGTCGAACAACGTAGAGGAGATAATGAAAAAAGTGGGTGTGGATAAATTCAAAAATAAAAAGTTCGCTGACCTTTCCGGTGGGATGAAGACAAAAGTCGGTATAGGTATGACACTCATATCTAATGCAGATCTTTTATTTCTAGACGAACCGACCACGGGATTGGACCCCCACGCCCGAAGAGAAACTTGGAACCTGATAAAGGACTTAAAGAGGATGGGCAAGACGGTATTTTTGACGACTCATTATATGGAGGAGGTAGAGAGTCTCAGCGATAGAGCCGCGATCTTGATAGACGGCGAGATCGAAGTTTTAGATTCCATAGAAAACCTGATAGATCAACATGGTGGTGGTATCAAAGTTAGAGTGCTCGAAGACGGCCGAGCCGTAGAGATCATCCACGATAAAGCGGACGAGGTGCTGGAAGGAGAGGATGGAACTCTGACCGGTATATTCGACAGCAAGAAGGAAGCTAGACAGGCGTTGATAAAACTCTTTCAACTCGACTCTAAGGTCGAAGTCCAAGATGCGGGGATGGATGAAGTCTTCATCAGGTTGACCGGAGGGAAGATAGATGAAGGGGGTGAACTGGTATGAACCGGGCCTTATCTTTATTCATATCTTTGCTAAAGAACTGGATACGAAGTAAGAGCGGCGTGTTCTTTTCCGTCTTATTCCCGATAATGTTACTACTGATCTTCAGCACCGTTTTTGGAGGTCAGGAAGCGGTGGAATACACGCTCCATGTGCAGAACGACGACATGGTAGATGGAAACGCTACAGCAACGTCTGAGGGGTTCATCCAAGCTTTAGATTCTGCTGAATCTCTTAACGTTAAAGAAGTCGACAATATCACTGAACATAGGGAAGAGAGGACTTTTGGCAGTTATCGTGGTTTGCGTATCAAGGAGGGATTCAATGAAAGTGCGGTGAACAAGAGCATAGAATTAAGGATGAAAGTGATCCGTGATACGATGAGACGTGCGAACTTTACTGAGGATGGATTTCTAGATGAAACTAACGAAAGTGATCTTGAGAATTTTACCGCCGAGAGTGCCGAGATAGTTTTACTCCTGAGCGAAGACGATCAGGGGGCCCCTATGGTCAAAGGAACTCTACATGGCGTGATAAACTCGTTCAACTCTAGGATGTTAGGTCTAGAGGAGAACGATAGTACAGTCGAGGTGACTGAAGAAATGAGGGATGAAAGAGGTCTTCAGCCCGTGGATTATTATTTACCTGGATTCATAGCTGCCTTCATAATGACCAACGGCATAATCGGCGTGACCTCCAACATCTCAGAATACAAAAGGAACGGAACTATGAAAAGGTTGACCGCTACACCTTTGAAGAAGAGAGATTGGATATTGGCTAATGTGGGCCAGCAGACAGTACTCGCCTTCAGTCTCACCGCCGTTATGATACTGGTAGCGGTACTGGTCTTCGGAGCCCAGGCCCATCTAGGCCCCTACGCCATAGGGCTGATATTTTTGGGGAGTGTAGCTTTCTGTTCTGTAGGTATAGTTCTAGGCGGCCTGATAAAAGACGTAGAAGCAGCCAGCGGTGCCGGAAACGCGATAGCATTTCCAATGATGTTCCTCTCCGGCGCCTTCATCCCGATAGAGACCTTCCCGGATTATCTTCAAACAGTGGCGAGGTTCCTACCTCTCTTTTACTTCCATCAAGGGCTCAGAGAGATAATGATATTTCAGAAT
>PWHU01000100.1 GCA_003555395.1 Thermoplasmata archaeon | reverse complement strand
GAACATGGGTTCGTTCATCGCCTCGATAACTTCCTTCCTTACTTCCGTCGGTCCCGGAATATATAATTTTTTATTATCCAATTACACCACCTGGTCTCCCATAATACTATCTGTATATAATGGTTATGATGTTTTATAGGCAGTTATTTTTTGAAGAAGGTTTCTAATCACGAGATAAGATCATGCAACATCTTTTTATAGGATTTAGCACTAATTTTAGTTTGGTGACCTGCGATTAGTGAGATCTCCAAAACAATATCTGATACGGCATATCAAGCATATGAAAAAAAACTGATCAAGGATATAAAGAATGGGGGTGATATACCGACTCACGTAGCGGTTATAATGGACGGAAACCGAAGATTTGCGAGACAGCTCGGTCTTGAAAAAGAGTCAGGTCATACTAAAGGTAAAGAAAAATTGGAGGATATGCTG
Source organism: Thermoplasmata archaeon (assembly GCA_003555395.1). Lineage (GTDB taxonomy): Archaea > Thermoplasmatota > Thermoplasmata > Halarchaeoplasmatales > Halarchaeoplasmataceae > Natronoplasma. The sequence continues at coordinate 5,114 of PWHU01000100.1, read as the reverse complement.
AATTGGTGTATAGAAGTGGGAATAAAGATATTGACCGTTTATGCCTTCTCTACAGAGAACTTCAAACGTGATTCCAAAGAAGTCCAACATTTGATGGATCTTTTCAATACGGAGTTTAAGAGAGCGGCTGACGACGATAGGATACACGAGAACGAGATCAGGATAAATGCGATAGGCAATATCCAACAATTACCGAGAGAGGAAAAGGAGTCTATAAAGTATGCCGAAAAAAAGACAAAAGATTACAACAACTATTTTTTCAATGTCGCAGTAGGATATGGGGGAAGAGAGGAGATAATCCAGGGAATTCAAAAGATAGCAAAAGATGTGAAAGAAGGTAAGCTAAGTGTCGCAGATATCGATGAGAAAGTCTTCGCAGATAGATTGTACACTTCCAATTTTCCAGATCCTGATCTAATACTGAGAACTAGTGGGGAGGAAAGGATCTCTAACTTCTTACTTTGGCAGTCGGCCTATTCGGAACTTTACTTTACCGATGTCTATTGGCCGGGCTTCAGAAAGATAGATTTTTTAAGAGCTATACGATCTTATCAGAACAGGCACAGACGGAAGGGGCAGTGAGGGACAAAATTTTTTCAATATAATAATTTCAATAAATAGTCTACCATGATTATCTTTTAGGGGAAAAACACTGTAGAAGTCTTGATAAGATTTATATTTATTTATAACTTATTCTGTTATGGTGAACATAGTTGGCTCATGATGAGGAAGTCGAACGAATAATGGATGAAGAAATTGAAAAGTCTGTACAACGGATGATAGAACACCTCGAAAAAGGAGAACTCAACGAGGCTTTGAAAATCTCAAAAAAATTATCTCCTTTCCGGTTAACCGATGTCTTGGGAGACTTTCCGATAAAGAAGATAGAAGCTTTCTTGAAAAAGATGAAGAAAGAGAAAGCAGTCAAATTAGTAAATGAATTTCCGGAAGGATTTGCTGGAGAACTGGTCATGGATATGGAAGAAGATACCGTCCATTCATTGATGGATGAGATGACTCCCAGCCAGATTGTAGATTTCTTTCCACACATCTCCAACGAAAAAAAAGAAATGATTCTATCTGCCATGTCTTCTGACAGAAGGGAGAGGGCTGAACGACTAGCCCTTTATTCAGAGGATATGGTAGGAGCCCATATGATCAAAGACTACATCACAGTAACTAAACAAACTACGGTAGATGAGGCAGTAAAACTTGTTGAAGAAGCTCCCCCTCAGGTGAGGAACACTGATTATATCTACGTTGTTGATAAGGATGGTAAACTCCTCGGTATGAGTACTTTTAAAACACTCATGTTCTCAAACAAGAAAAAACGCATTGGAGATCTTATGGAAACGAGTATCTACTCGGCTGAACTTGAAGATCCTGCATATGAAGTCGCTCAGCGGATAAAATCTCGTAGATTCAAAATGATACCAGTTGTTGACAACAAGAACATACTTAAAGGCATCATGACATTGAACTCCGCGGCTGAACTTCTTTCAACAGATATAGCTGAAGAATTCGTTTCTTTCTCAGGTACTATTGGAGATGAATCTTTTTTCACTAGACCTAAACGGGCCATAAGGATGAGGCTACCCTGGATGGTCGCAAACGTATTTCTAAATCTTGGTGCGGTCACTGTAATCAGCTCATATGAAGCTACTATTGAAGCTGTTGCGATCCTTGCCGCGTTTCTACCAATGATAACGGATATGGGTGGCAATGTAGGTATCCAAGCACTTTCTGTTTCCATAAGAAGTCTCGCGCTCGGGGAGGCGCATTTCAGGGATATCCTAAAATCGATGAAAAAGGAGATATCTGTTGGACTTGTTAATGGTATGGCACTCGGTTCACTATTTGGTACACTAGCCTACCTTTTTGAGTGGAATGTAATATTGGCCATTGTTGCTGGGACTGCCCTGGGTGTCAATGTCTTAATAGCAGGAATAATCGGAGGCTCCATGCCATTTATCATCAAAAAGTTAGGTCAAGATCCAGCAATGATGACAGGTCCAGTCCTTACGACCATAACCGATATGACTGGGATATCAATATATCTTGGTTTGAGCACAATGTTTTTAGTCTATATCATGTGAGATCAAGATATTTATACGATCTATCTTTTTGATCTCCTGACCGCCCATACTTCACCTTCTAAATATTATTAGGAGTTTATATAGCGATGTTATGTTTTGGATGTGAACTTTTGATAGAAAAAACAACGAAAGGTTTAAAAATCCGTTCTAATTGCCCGTAGTAGAAGGTCGCAAGTGTGAGTTGAGATATATGAAAGTAATAAAAAAAGAGGATCTTGATGATTTTGTTGACGAGCTCATCGCAAAAGACGAGAGAGAGGTAGTCGGTGTAAAATCGAAAGATTCTAAGTATGTGTTCGACAAACTTGGAAAGGCGGAAGAATTGGAATTGGAATACGACGTAACAATACTACCACCGAAAAAGTATTTCATGCCACAGAGGGAAACTTTGGTGGAATATGAAACTAGAGAAGGTATTGAGATGAAAGCGGTCAATGAGGTTGTACCTAGAATAATAATCGGTATACATCCTTACGATCTTGAATCTATAAAACAGATGGATAAGGTATTTGCCGATTCTCCGGAAGACGGTAATTACCTAGAAAAAAGAGAGAAATCAATCCTGATCGGTGTCAATATGCAGCAATTTTCGGAATGGTCTTTTGCGGGAAGCATGGGTACCGCCACCATCGAAGATGGGTATGATCTCATGCTGACAGACCTTGGTGATAGATACGCTGTCGAGATCGGTTCTTCAAAAGGTAGAGAGCTTTTAGAAGAAGGTTCTTTGAAGATAAGAGATGCAGAGCCAGAAGAGATAGAAGAAGTTGAGAAGATCGAAGAAAATATCCAAGACGAATTCGAAAAGGAACTGGATTTTTCACCACGAAACTTGCCCTGGCTTCTTGCAGAAGAATACGGTGACGAGGACTTCTGGGAAGAAAATGCGGAAGATTGTTACAGCTGTGGGACATGCAATATAGTTTGTCCTACCTGCTACTGTTTTGATGTTCAAGACTTCAACGATATCTCGCTTGAAGAGGGTGAAAGGATGAGACAGTGGGACGGTTGCATGTTAGAAGCTTTCGCAGAGGTTGCAGGGGGAGAGAACTTTAGAGAAGAAAGAGCTGAGAGGTACAGGCATAGGTTTATGAGGAAAGGCAGATATCTCTATAATCGATTTGGAGATATCGCCTGTGTTGGCTGCGGAAGATGCGCGTCTCAGTGTGTTCCAGATATAGCTGATCCAACTAATATTTTCAATAAATTGTGGAGTGATAAAGATGAATAAAAAAGAGTCGCCCTATCTGCCCGAGAATGCAACGATATTGAATGTAGAGGAGATGGCCGAGAGGGAAAAGCTGTTCGAGATCGAACTTGACAGTGGAGATCCATTAGGTCATGAGCCTGGGCAATTCGTTGAGGTCTCTGTTCCAGGTGTCGGCGAAGCTCCGATATCCGTAAGCTCGTCACCTACTAAGGAAGGGAACAGTTTCGAATTGTGTATAAGAAAGGTGGGCAATGTCACCAATGTGATTCATACTCTTAGTGAAGGTGATAAGATAGGCATAAGAGGCCCCTATGGCGAGGGTTTCCCCGTTGAGGAATTGAAGGGACACGACGTGATTTTCATAGCCGGTGGACTAGGCATAGCGCCTCTTCGCTCACTGATCAATTATACTTTAGATAGGAGAGAGGAATTCGAAGATATCAAGATTCTCTATGGGTGTAGAAAGCCCTGTGAACTATTATATGAAGACGAGGTAGAAGAGTGGCGGGGTCTGGACGAGATCGATTATAGAGAAACCGTAGACGAGTGTCCTGACGACGTTTGTTGGGAAGGAAACGTGGGTGTGATCACAACCTTGATTCCAGGTATAGATATCGACTTGGATAACAGCTACACGGTCGTATGCGGTCCCCCTATAATGTATCAGTTCGTACTCCAGGAGTTGAAGCAGAAAAAAGTACCAGACCATAGAATATATCTTTCACTAGAGAGAAGGATGAAGTGCGGCGTAGGCAAATGTGGCCACTGCCAGATAAACGGAAAAGATGGTGAATTCTATGTGTGCCAGGACGGGCCCGTATTCAACTATGACATCGTAAAAGATTTTGAGGAGGCGTTATGATGAAACCTGAAGAGAGACCTAAAGTTGCGTTCTTCGATTTTGCGGGATGTGAAGGGGACCAGTTACAAATTGCGAACCTAGAAGAGAAGATCTTGGATCTGCTGAACATAGTCGAGGTCGTGAGTTTTAGAGAGGTCATGACTGAACACAGTGACGACTACGATGTAGCTTTCATAGAAGGTTCCATAACCGATACGCATAACGAAGAAAGGTTGAAAGAGATAAGGGAAAATGCGGAGGTCCTTGTAGCTATCGGAGCCTGCGCCACTATAGGTGGCATAAACTCCATAAGAAATGTACAGAATTTTGAAAAGGTACAGGACAGAGTTTACGGAGACAAAAGAGACCACTACGAGGCTTGGGAGAAAGCTAAACCCGCCAAGGCCGTAGTTGAGGTAGATTATGAAGTCCACGGCTGTCCCATTGACAGAGACGAATTCCTACACGTGGTTCAATCTCTTGTAATGGGTCGGGAGCCCCACATACCAGATCATCCTGTATGTGTGGAATGTAAGCTGAACGAGAACGTTTGTGCCTTTGAGAGAGACGAGTTCTGTGTCGGACCCGTAACGAGAGCCGGCTGCGATTCCTGCTGTGTTAACGAAGGTACGATATGCTGGGGCTGCAGAGGTATGATAGACAATCCAAACGAAGAAGCTCACGAGGAAGTTTTAGAAGAATATGGATTGACCGTCGAGGAGGTCATAAAGAAATTTGATCTTTATTTCGCCTGGCAAAAGGAGGTAAGAGAAGATGAGTGATGATGTAGATATAAACGTAGAGTACCTGACCCGTGTTGAAGGTCATGGCAATATAGAAGTTAATGCCAAGAATGGAGAGATAGAGAAGTGTGAGTGGCAGGTCGTTGAAGCCCCTCGCTTCTTCGAATCTTTAGTGGTAGGGAGAGATTGGAAAGAAATCCATCATATCACTTCGAGGATATGTG
>PWHU01000191.1 GCA_003555395.1 Thermoplasmata archaeon | reverse complement strand
CATCCTCTAAAAGCTCAAGATGATAATTGTGGGCAGCATCTATGCCCTGTGTAAGGATCAGTTCTTTGAGATGAGACAGTTTTATGCACGCAGATGTCAAAGATAAGGCGTGGAAAAGATATCCGCTATTTTCCTTTTTTATCCTCTTTCGGAGATCCTTTTGGATATCGATCAGGACCGATTTTCCTAGATTTTGAACTTTCAAATCAGAGGCGCGTTTCGAATAATCACTTAGGTCGGAAAAAAGATCATTGAGCATAGAGTCCAAAAGGGTCTCGAGTTCTCTGACCGGTTCACTCTTTTCGATCTCTATCCACTCTATCTCTCTATCTGAAAGGTAAGGTACTACATCTTCGTCAGTCTCCTCTCTGACTTCAATGTGCTCGATATCTAGGTTGTAACATACTTCCAACAAAGTTTCAAAAGAGTTGCCAGGAGATGCGGTCATGCCCAAGTATTGTATCTTGTCTCTGCAGGCTTTAGCTATCTCACCGTAAGCGTAATCTCCCGTAGCTCTGTGAGCTTCGTCGAATACCATCAAGCCGATAGAGGAGATAGGAAGTTCGTGCAGATCGTTGTTTACGACCTGTGGAGTCGCTATGTAGACCCTGTAGTCATCATCCCATATATCTTCCCTTTCCTTAGGAGTGTATAATTCTCCGGTGACTAAAACCACGTCTTCATCTTCAAGCGCGGTGATTTCCAATAAGAGGTCTCTGTGCTGACTGCACAAAGGACGACTAGGAGCCATCATCACGACCTTCTCTTTCTTTTCGAGTACATCACAGGTCAGATAGACAGCGATAATGGTCTTTCCTAATCCCGTTGGAAGAACGACCAGCGAGTTTTTATCCTTGATCTCTTCGAAGATATCTATTTGATATCTTCTTTCTTCGATGGAATCTTGATCGAGGAGTGAGAGGGATCGTGACATCCCTAGTAGATGTGGAAAAAAGGCTAATAACTTTTTCGTAGATCAACGTTTCCAGTATTTAGACGGGAAGTACTTGTGGGCTATTATGGAAGCCACAACAGCACCCACAATATTGAACATCATATCGTAAACGGTATCCTGAAGACTGTACTGCATGTTGGTACCCAATAATTGATCGGCGAAAAATTCGAATATCTCCCAGACCACACCAGTGGCTAAGATAAAAAGGAGCATGACCGCCGGTACGATACTAGGAGGTATGTATATGGAATCGGAGAGCTCGTCGATGGTAAGGAGTATGGTGAAACCGAGTACGCTTATGAGAGCACCGGAAAGAAAGTGAGTAAAGTTGTCCCACCACCAAACGTGATCGTAATAACCTCTGACTCCTCCTAAAACATGGAAGAATAGAGCGGCTGTTATCCATAGATTCAGAAGAGGAGGTACGACGATATTCATGTTCCTTGTGAAGAGGTATGGTATCATGGTTACAGCGAAAGATAAGATCGCGGAGAAGAACCACCTCGCATTGCCTTCGTAGATAGCGTACATAGCGAATAACAAGATGACTGCCTGCAACACCCTCGATAGTGAAGGCGCCCAACCATGGCCTTTTTCACCAAATCCGGAAAACAATAGATCCATCGCTTCCTTTTGAGTTTCTTCCGGAGATATCTTTTCTTCAGAATAAAAGCTTTTGATCGATTCGTGTTGAGATGTTCTCAGGTAGTTTCTCAAAAGCACACCGATCAAGGCACTCCCGAATGCGATAAAGATCAGATCGATCATCAGATCGTAATTGCTAGTTAAAAAATTCGTACCGAAATACTGGTCACTCATGAATTCACCGATCCCTAGTAACGCTCCGCTAGCCAAGGAAAATATAACAACGAAAAAGATCCCAAAATTGACATCCGCCTGAAAAGAAGTGTGATGGTGCATGTTGAACATCAAGATGAATCCCAGTGTAGGGCTGAGTAAGACGAAAGCGATATCAACACCAAACAATGTACTTTCAAGGGAGGAAGATATACCGCTCATGCCGAGGAAAAGCGGGAATAATAGCAATCCGATGAGTTCGATCTTAAGGATAGGGACATCATCTACCTTAGCGACTCCTAGCATAAGAGCAAATGAGATAAGGCCTAAAGAAAGCCAGAATATATCGAACCTTCTTAAAGAAAGAGCTAATCCGACGAGACCCAAAAGAACGAAAAGACTCGGTGCGAACTTTTGATATCTTATTCGGGGCATGGTGTGATTTTGAAATACTAATTGGTATTTATAACCCACTCTCACTTCTTGAAGCTTAAAAAAACTTCAATAAATCATATATACCGATTCCTTTTTGGAGGTTGATAGAAAATATGGACCCGCTACACCAAGGACTCCTTTGGTTCATACCAAGTACTCTCGTTCTGATCGCCATAGGTCTTATCATCTTCGACGAGGATAGAAAGATATCTATCAAGACCTTGAAAAATTCTCTTTGGGAGTCTAGAGGGGCCCTATTTTTGATGATACTTGTTGCTTTAGCTCTCCAGGTAGAGAATCTCATCCAAGATCAATACGAACCGGGATTCAGGGTAACAGAATGGTTCTATCAATTCGAAGGAATTTCACATATTGTCTGGTTGCAGCAGAACTTGAATCACGATGTTTTCATACACGCTTCTTCGATCTTCTACGTTCTTGGTCTTTCTTTTTTCCTAGCTTTTGTACCTCCTTTCTTGATATTGAGGAAGGAAACTGACGTCTTGAAAGACTTCTCAAAGGCTCTAGCGATAAATTACATGTTCTTGATACCGGGTTACCTGTTGATACATCTGGTCGTTACTTCATATCATGCTCCAGAAGTCGAAGCTTTACTTTATGATATACCGCAATACAACGCGCTTATCCAACTGACGAACAGACAGGTCAACTGTATGCCTAGCGGTCATACCAGCATACCGATGACCATCACGCTCTTTGCAATATTCAAACTCAAACTCAAACGTCTTTCCATCTTCGGCATAGTGTTCGTCATCCTCACGATATTTTCTATAATCTACCTGGGTGTTCACTGGTTGTTAGACATTCCCGCGGGTATGGCCGTCGCTTTGATAGCCTATTGGGGCGCAACTCGTGGAAAATTGGATTTCATCTTCGACAGGTTGATAGATCCTTTTGAAGATCTTACAAAAAAGATTCTAAAAAAATATCGATGAGGTTTTCGTGCCCAATAGTTAAGTATTAGCAATGATATATTTGTTTCAATAGATAGGTCTCTCCCTTTGAATAAATAAGGTCCTCTCAACCCAGTCTTTAAGAAGATAGCATGATTAAATATAGCACTCCCGTTCCCGGAGGCACGGAGTCCAAGATTCGATCCGCTATAACCTTTTGTGTAATCGTATCGTTAGTTCTATCTCTTTTTTCTGGAGTAACTGGAGTTGCTAACGCGCAGGAACGGTCGTCTGATCTTGTGGTCGAAGAAGGAGAAGAGCTTACGATAACAGGACCTGAGTTCGGATTGAAAGGTTCTATAATCGTGAGGGAAGGCGCCACTTTGAATATAGTCGATACTGAATTCACGATCTATCAAGAATACGATAGGCAGGAAGATATATTCGTAGAAACGGGAGGGGAGATCAAGCTAGAAAACTCAGTATTGAGATCAGACAGAGCTATCGACAAGAGGTTAGAGGAAGTCAGCTCTTTGGTTTCTCGAAGTTCTAGTATGAAATTTTCAGGGAGTATAGAGGGTACATCCTCGAACATAAAGTTCATAGACAGCGAGGTCGAGATCTCACAAGCGAATTTCCACACCGATAATATGTTAGTGGAGGATAGCTCTTTGTATGGAAAACATTGGACCCTGAGTGTTGAAGAAGCAGAGTTCCGAGACTCTCTCGTGTATTCCTATCTTATCTTCCATTCAAATAGTTATGTAGAATTTGCCGGTAGCGAGGCTCTTTCTATCGAGGTGAGAGACGATTCATTTTTAGACGTGTTTAGAAAAGTGGAGGTTCAGGTGAAAGATACTGCGGAAGTCCCGATGGTCGGTGCAGACGTAGAATTTGCTAGAAGGGATACAGAAGAGGTGGTCTTTGATGGGGTGAGCGGAGAAGATGGACTTTTGAGAGATTACGTTCCATCAGAAACCATCAGTGGAGGATCGGAAGATTACTTCGGAAACATGAGGGTCGAAGTGAATTATGCCGATCATCAGGCATCGAAAAATATCGCTTTAGCTCCTATACAGAGGAGGGAAGAGAAAGAAATGGAAATTGAGGCTGAAGAGTTGGAGCTGAGTTTCGATTCCGTTTTACCGCCTTCAGAGTATTATTCAGAGGGAAGACCGGACATGATCTTGGAAGGTGACGAGGAAAAAGTTTTCAAGACCTATCCTACAGCGGATATAGACTCTTACATCCACGAAGGCAATATAATCTTGAAAGGGAATTCAAAACTTGTTTTAGATTCCGAGACCGATTTTAGGATCCTACAGGACGAGATGAACTTCAGGGTAGAACTCCACGACGAATCTGAACTTGTGGTAAAAGAGGGCGCAAGTCTTAAGAGTGATTCTCCATTGAATTTTTATCTTCACGATTCTAGTCGTTTGATTTTGGCTGGTGGAGTCATAGAAACCGGACTTCTCTATACTGAAGACGATGCGATATTAGAGTCGGAAAAGGGTGTTTTAGATAGTGAGACGGTAAAGTTAGAAGGTAGTGGGCTCTCTATGATCGATTCTGACGTGGAGGCTGAAATCTTCAAAGGTGATGTAGACCGTATAGATATCGTTAAGAGCACTTTATCCACTATTGAAAACGTTTCTTTGAAAGCCGAAGAGATAGAGATCAGAGCTACTTCTACAGACGGACCTATCTACTTGGACAGCGAAGATCAGGAGGTCGATCTAATAGATGTTGAGGCTCCTAGAGTTAAAGTAGCTCAGGGAACTACAGTATTGAGGAGCTGGACTCTTGATATAGATATTTTGAACTCGCATGACAAATACGTTCCCTCTTCAGAAATCGAGATATACGATATGAACAACGTTTCAGTTCAGGGCCAGTTCGTTTTAGATGGAAGGACCAACGTCACTCTAACTTCAGAAAAGATAACTCACGAGGGGAAAGAGTTCCTTGGCAATTACATCATAAGAGGTAGGAAGGAGTTAAATGGAGAGATCGTGGAAAGCCGCGAGACCATGATCGCACTCGACGCTCCCGCCGAAGTCACGTTAAGATATGATATAACGATCCCTTACGAGATGATAGTAGATGTTGATCTCCCTAGGGACAGTTTCGCTCCTAATGAGAGCTTCGAATTGTCCGGTAGAGCTTATTACGACGGTGCTGAAATAAAAGTAATGAACGCTACCGTCGATATCACCATCTCAGGGACTGACAGAAGATGGTTGATCACCACTGACGAAAGAGGACGTTTCGAACTGGAGATGGAGGCTCCAGCCTCAAGAGGAGATTTTCGACTGGTGGTCGAAGTCAGAGATGAAAAGATGGATATGGAGGGAAGAGAAGAAGAAACATTAGAGGTGGATGGGACTGAAGAAGTGACTTTGAACGAATTCATGTTCCGCTCCACCATAGGAAGAGGCATAACCGTGACCATAATAGCAGTGCTGTTGGTATTAGCTTAT
>PWHU01000015.1 GCA_003555395.1 Thermoplasmata archaeon | reverse complement strand
TGTAGAACTCTGGATGTGTTTCCTTTAATTTTTCAGTAGGCATAGGCTCTTTCATCCTCTCGATAACGAACCCTTTCTCGGTAATCGGTCGCACTATCTCACTCAAAGGTCTTCTATAGAACTGCACCTCTATCTTGCCTTCTGTAGTATCCCATTCATCTGTCAGCAATCCTACTTCAAAATAATCTTCACAATCGAAGTGGGAATGATCCATGAAAGGATGGTGGACCGAAAATATGATGTTGCCTCGCTTTACTAGAATACGGTTGAATTCCTTCATGACATTGTTCCAGTCTTTTAAATAATGTAATGTTAAAGAAGATATGATCATGTCATGAGATTCGTCTTCCAAAAGATCTAAGGATTCGTTCAAGTCCGCCTGTATCACCTTAGCCCTCTCCCCTACTCTTTTTTTGGTCATCTTTATCATATTGGGACTGAAATCGATAGCTCTGACTTCAGCCTCATTTTTGAGCAGCCATTCCGTATACCATCCGGCCGCACAGCCTGCATCTAGTACTTTTTTCCCTTTAACCTCAGGCAGCAATGATATCAAACCAGGCCTTTCATAATATGCATTATGGGGTTTATCATCCACGCAGTCGTAGTAGTAACTCGCCATCTTCTGGTACGATCCGAATGAAATCTTTTCTTTGTTATCCTCCATATCTATATAGATGTATAAGGACACTTATACTTCTTCTGTTTTAAGATATGATGACCCACTGCTTTAGAACAGACAACACATTAATCAGATGTTACAAAGAACGATAAACGTATTCAACGAAGGTTTTTTATATATTGAAATTGATAAGATGGCATGGGCAAGGGAAATTCGAGCGGTGAGGATAGGTACTGGAGGAAAAAGGGAGATAAAACTTCAAGAAATCTCTTATTGAGTTTCATAACCCTCATCATCGTTTTTGCTATCGTGGTGATCTCTTTAAGTATTTATACGTATGTTTCATGGCAAAATCTGAAAGAGAGGCCTGAATTGAGAGCTTTAGAGGGAAAATTTGAATTTCAAAATGCTACTGAAGAAGAAGTGAACATCACAGTCCATTTGACTCTGGCCAACGAGGGGGAAAAAACAGCAGATGACCCCGAATTAGAATGGTTCATAATGAAACGAGAAGATTCCAAAGAGAATATCGTATTCAGAGAGGGTAATAAATCACTATCTTCTTTAAAAAGCGGCTCTTCAAGAGATATCACTTTCAAAATATCTCTCCCCGTGGGAGGTTACAGGATAGCTTATCGGACCTACGAAAACGGTCTTTTCACCTACGAGGGAAAACAAGATATCACCGTAACAGAGCGGGATATCGAGAGAGGCTCGCCAGGGCCAACAGAGGAAGATGAAGGTTTAGCAACTGAAGAGGCCGTACCCATGGTCTCAACTCCCGTCATCCTGCTCATATTGATCCTTTGTGCAATTTTCAGGTGGTGGATATACGATGAAAAGGATCGATGATAGAGGGCTATCTGGAGCCATGGGATTGATGATAATAGTGATAATCCTGCTGATCCTATTGACCGGAGGGTTGTCTTACACTCTATTGAGGATGGGGCCAGGAGACGAGCCAGATTATGTCATCGAGGATGTATATTTTGAAGAAGATGAGTCCCGCATCAAAGCCATGTGCTATGTGACAAACTTAGGAAGATCAGGAGCTGAAGGCGAGATGGAATGGGAAGTGACAAGAGGAGATCGGCTGATAGAGAAAGGGAACAGAACGTTTCAGATCGAAGGTAGATCTACCAATCGTGTTGAGATCTTCTTTGAGATCGGCGGGAGAGATAGCTTCGAACTACGACTCGAAGTTTATCATCGAGAGGAATCGATGGACGAGTATTCAAGATCCGTCTATATGGGTGATGATGCAGGATAACTCTTCAAAGGATACGGAGATATAGGCACCGTACCGTATATCTCTCATCGGCACCTAAAATCATGTAGGATAGGTTCCTCGTCAGTATCCAAAAGTTCCATAGATACATAATAGCCATTGAAATGATCCAGATCTCCATCGGGTGTGTTAGCTCTGTTGAAGACTACGGCCCAAACCTCCTCGCCGTCGTAATAGCACTTTTCTGCATAACACGGTATCATCATCGGTTCCTCATCCCAGCTTTCGTTATAGATGGTTCTTATCGCTTCAAAAAGTATTTCGGGATCTTCTCCGAGTGCCTCCGCTTCCGTTTTCATCTTGTGGATCAGTTCATCCCTGAGTTCCGTCGAAAGATCACTTCCTGAATAAGCATCAGAGATGTTCTTGTGGGCACTGCGGTATGGAAGGGAATATGGATCTTCAGCATAATCTTTTTCGGAGACCTCCACCTCCGGACCCGCTTCTGCCTCAGATAGACATCCGGTTAGAAGGATCAACGTCAAGAGTATCACCAACACACTAAATCTTCCTCGCATATCTACATCCCGATATTCTTTTGAAGCCTATTTAATAATTGGGTAACTACTTGCCATATACTAATCTCTGATCTGCTCCACCAGCTCCGGTAATTTCTCTCCGGCTTTTCCTTTGAGAAAGTGATCGACTCTCGGCGTGAGTGGAGTCCTCTCCGGATTGATCTCGATCAATACCGAACCGGTCCTTTTAGCCAAAGTCGGGATAGAGGCCGCTGGTTGAACAACGGCCGAAGTGCCGACAGTGATCAACAGGTCAGCTTCTTCCGCCTCTCTCTGCGATACACTCAACACGTTTCTGGGCAGCGGCTCTCCGAAGAGCACCACGTCGGGCCTGAACATCGAGCCGCACCCGCAGTGAGGGATATCTCCTTCTACGATCTCATCTAGATGATCTTCCGTTCCCTCTCTTGAGTTGCAGGACGAACAAAACAGTTCCGCTAGACTGCCGTGAAGTTCCAGCACTTTTTCATTACCGGCTTTCTGATGGAGGCTATCAACGTTCTGAGTCACCACGGCGTTCAATCCATGATCTTCCAGTTCTACCAAGCTGTAGTGGCCTTCATGTGGCTCGGCGCCTAAACATTCTTCTATCTGAATCCTAAAAAGTTCCCAACTTTTCTCCGGATCTCTATTGAATGCGGACAGGCTCGCATATTCTTGAGGATCGAACTTCTTCCAAAGGCCGTCTTCTCCGCGAAAGGGTGCGATACCGCTCTCTACGGACATACCCGCTCCTGTAAGAACGGCTATCTTATCGGCTCTCTTGATCGCACGTACTGCCTTTTCCATGGTTGAACACGATGTCTTACAGCTCGGATCTTAGTCTTTCAAGGTTCTTCTTTACTTCTTCGTCGACTTCGTCGTGGATACTGTTGCCGTGGGAGTCCATGGTCACCAAAAAGGGCCCGGCTTCTTCCACCCTGAACATCCATATTGCCTCAGGAACCCCGAGCTCTTCCAAGAAATGTACGTCTTCGACTTCCTTTATCGCATTGGCCATCAAAGCTCCCGCACCTCCGGTGTACTGACAGTAAACGGCTCCGTTCTTCTCTAGCGCTTTCAAAGTTCTACCTGCCATACCGCCTTTTCCTATGATCACCTTGGTCCCGAATCTACCGATGAATTCGTCTTCAAATATCTCCATCCTTATGCTGGTCGTGGGACCTGCAGAAACCACTTCCCATTCTCCATCTTTCTTGTGTATAGCGGGACCGCAGTGGAACATCGCGTACTTCGAAGGATCGATAGGGACCTCTTCGTCGTCCAACTCCAACAACTTTTCGTGGGCCGCATCTCTCGCTGTGAATATCGTGCCGGTTATGTAAAAAGCGTCACCGACTTTCAGCTCCTTTATCTCTTCAGGGTCGATAGGTGTCTTTATGACCTTCATCATATCACCTCTACTTTTCCTTCGGGATCTACCCTCACTTTGGCCTGTCTATTGGCCCAGCACTGCGGCAATACAGCCACGGGGAAAGAAGCCGGGTGTCTGTGGGCGTATTCGACTTTTACATCCAAAACCGTTGTCTTCCCGCCGACTCCCATGGGTCCTACTCCCAGTTCGTTGGCTTTATACTTCAATTCTTCTTCAAGTTCCGCAACTTTTTCCTCAGGATGTCTTTCGCCGACAGGTCTCAGGAGAGCTTTTTTTGCGAGTTCTAAAGCCAAGTCGGCGCCTCCTCCTATGCCGACACCAACTACGGTTGGAGGACATGGTTTTCCGGCCATCTCCGCTATGCGATCAAGAACGATCTCTTTTACGCCTTTCATCCCTTTTCCAGGGGTCATCATCACGAGTTCGCTCATGTTCTCACTTCCGCCCCCTTTTGGTATCACGTGTATCACGGCTTCGTCTCCTTCGACAACATCCCAGTGCAGAGCTGGGATGAACCTGCCTGTGTTGTCGCCGCTGTTGACGTCGGTCAAAGGGTCTATAGCGTTGGGCCTCAAAGGGATCGACTCGGTAGCATCCTTGACGGCATTTTTGACCGCTTTTCTCAAGACACCCATATGTGGAAAATCTTCTCCTATCTCTATAAAGAATGTCTGTGTTCCGGTGTCCTGGCAGATAGGTCTTTTTTCTCCCTTACCCACGTCTATATTTTCCAGGATCGCATCCAATTGAACTTTAGGGCCTTCTTCATCCTCGATCTCCCTCGCTCCTCTCAATGCATCCTCTGTCTCGTCAGTAACGCTTGTAACGGCTTTCCTCATGGCCTCTACGAGAGCCTTTTCGACTTCAGCTTGATTCATGATTATCATCTTCGTGATTACAAGCTATTGTAAAAACTTTTCGAGGGAGTAGAAGAGCCTGGTCCAGGATGACTAAAGACTACATTCTAGATTCAAATTCTTTTACATATTTCACACATCAGGTCATCCACTTTTTCTGTAGTTATGTCACCTGATTCGTTCAACTGGTAGATATCTTCCGCGACTTCGACGATCTCTTTTTTCAATTCGCTATCGATCTCTTTACCCTTACCCCTAGTTCCCTGTATGTATTGAGAAACGGCGGGTTGAGTGATGTCCAATATCTCGGATATTTTGACCTGGGTGAGGCCGTACTTTTCGTATAATATCTTCCCTATCTCGGCTTTCACCGTGGGAAGGTATTCATTGACGAACTCTTCGCACCGCATACCTGTTCAAATATTAAAGGGGCATATTAAACTATCCCTCTTGCAAACTCGATACAAGAAGTCGGGTCATTGACTATAAATATGACTTTACCTCTGATTAACGGCAGATATGTACGACGTGGTAGAGCCCTGTTCAGATTCCGGCGCATACCGTGCCGAGCCGACAGTTGAGATGAAACTAGATCTAGAAGCCTTTGAAAAAGTCTTGGTCGAAAAGGGCTACGGTATCGAATTTTCTTCAGAGGTCATCTTGCTGGTAAAAGATGTTGAAGCCGATGTAGAAGTGGGCGTATATCCTTCGGGAAAACTTCTGTTCAAGACCACCGATGAAGAGATGATAGAAAGGCTCTTCGATAAGTTCACTTCCATGGTAGAAGATTTTAAAAATTCTAACGCGTGAGACTTTTGATGACCTCTACGAAGCGCATAACTTCCTCTTCCGTGTTGTATAAGTAAAAAGATGCCCTGTTGCCTCCTTCTAAATCGTGGTGATCGTACCATGAATGAACGCACTGCTGTCCTCCTCTCAAAAGTATGTCGTACTCATCTAACAACAAAGTTATCTCATGGCATCCGAGGTTTTTGAGATGAAAGTTGAATATACC
>PWHU01000054.1 GCA_003555395.1 Thermoplasmata archaeon | reverse complement strand
CTTCTTCCTCGTCAAGGATAAGGCTGTCTGCTAATAACGTCACTAACTTGTATGTTACATCTTCTCCGAGTTCGAGGTCCTGTACTATTTCGGCAATGAGGGAGTAGATCATGTCTTCCTCGAACTCGATGTTTTGTTCTACCTCCGTGCTTATGCTGTACTCGGAATCCTCTACCAGCTCCAACCGATCAAGATAAGCCGCTGCTAACTCGCTAATTGTTTTTTCTGCCAGGTGCAGTTCTTGAAGGAGGGAAGCTACAAGGTTCATCTCCACCTGTACTTCCGGTTCCAGACGTTGCTCTACCAATGCACTTATGCTGTATTCGGAATCCTCTTCTGTGAGGACCAGCTGCTCAAGGTAGATTTCTGTAATTTGATTGAAGAACTGAGTATCCATCTCTAAGTTATCAAGGACCGAGGCTATTAGGCCAATCCCCAACTGCTCTTCCGTATGCAGGTGTTGTATCGCATCGAAAGCTATGCTAACAGCTGCCTTCCAGCTCTCGGCTTCGGTAAAATCCATTCCTTCTGCAAATATCTTTAACAGATCTGCAGTAAATGATTGTGTTAGAATAAGATCGTTAGAAGGCGTTCCAAAAAGGCCGTAGCCAAAACCCTCGTCAAAAGCTAAACTATCCTGAACATCCCAAAAGGTCTCGTTCTCCCCCCAGTGTAAGGGGTGTGTTGCTGGATGCTTTAAACCGGTACTCATTTTTCATGCCTATCCTTCTTCATCGAGAGATTCAAGGTAGTGTCTAGCCAGCCTCGTCGCTTCCCTGTTCCTGTCCAAACACTTCATCTCCCTCGCCATCTGCAGTAGATCTCTAAGGGCGTAGTTCGAGTTGACCAGCCTCTTTATCACCTGCGCTTTACGCTTCAACCTACCGTCTCCGATAACGTTGTCATCATAATTCGCCAACATCTTAGCATAAGCGAGGGAAAAATCCCTGTACCAGTCGGTCATTCTCCTGTCCTTCACCGTATCCAGGATCATGTTCGAAGTTTCAAACACTTCATTCCTGTCGTTCTCACCTACGGCCACCGAGTTACCCTGGTCCACGCACTCGAGCGTGTTGATCATGTGGTCCAAGGCATCCTTCATCTTTCTGAAATGAACCATCGAGTGGTACTTCTTGATCTCTTTTTTGTACTTCATCAGCTCTCTTAATTTCTCCTTCGTCGATTCAAAACTCATATCAATTCCTCCAATTTTTCTATTTGAACGGCTTTAGCGTCCGTCACTCTGACTTTAATATCTTTCAAAACACCGAGCTCTTTGAATTTCTCGATAAAACTAACCACTTTTTTGAACTCTAACCTACACACATTTGGAATCGGGGAGAACATATCGCCCGTTTCTTCATACATGGCTCCCAAACACTGCCCGGTACACAGCTTGTTTATCACGCACTTCTCACACATGGGCTGATAGTCGTTGTCGAAAGCAACGTGACCTATCAGCAGCTCTGGTCTGTGCACCTTCAAACCTAAGTCCGAACTCCCCTCTTTTTCCTCCAGCTCCGCCATGATGAACTGATCGTAAGAGAGCCGGTGGCACGGTCCCATGCCCATGTCAGCCAGCCGGATCATCGGTGTCGATTGGATCGAACAGCCGACCCCTCTTCCTACGGTACTGAAGGGGTGTGATAATATGTTGAAACCTCTAGCAAAAACAAGATCCAAAATATTTTTCTTCCCGATCTTCTCCACGTTCCAGTCGATCAACCATTTAAGGAACTCTCCGAACTCGTTTATCTGCTTTTTACTCCACTCTCTGTTCCTCACTTCTAAAAGATAGATGTTATCGAAGGGAATATCGTACTCCTCGAACTTCTCCTGAAACCATAAGAAATTGTCCTTCCAATTCTCTATCTCCTCTGAATATATCATCGGATGGAAGCCCATGTTCCACTCCTTGGCGAACTTGAATATCTTATCGTAGTCTTTTTCCGTGAACTTTATCGGAGGCCTGTTATCGGCACAGTACTTCCCGTCTATGCTCGCGGAGAGCCGGATAGGCATATCCATCTTCCTTGACTTCTCCATCAAACCTTCAACCTTCTCCATGTACTTTCCTGACTTGATCCACGTGAAGTTGGTAGGGATCACTATCTTCTCAGGTTTTTTCTCTACATCCTCGAACTTATCGAGGACCATGTTCAATATCTTGAAGTTGACTTCTTTAACAAGAGGCTCACCTGCGAACAGCTCTAGATCCGGGTTCATACCGTTCTCTATCAACCAGTCAACCACCTTCTCGGCGTTCTCGTACAGGGTCCTTTCGTCCACGTCCGGGTAAAGCTCGTCTCCATACCTCTCAACGTAGCAGTATTTACACTCAAGATTACATTCATAGCTGGAATCCAGCTCAAGAGTGCTTCGATTCCCGCTCCTTTCTCCTGCAGGTTTCTTCCATTCGTCAAAATACATCCTCTCAAAGAAAGACTTACCGAGCTCATCATTCTCTTCTTTAAAATTCATTTTAGGACCCCCCTACAAATATTCCGTCCTGCCTCTCTGCAAAGCTATCGTTCAAAGTCTTTAACAATTCCTGGAAGGCGCCGTTACTCCAGAGCCTTATGAGTGAGACCGGCATGAAGTGGACCACGCTCGTATTTAGGAGGTTCTCTACGGGACAGCTGTGAGAAGAGTGTAAGAAAAGAGCTAACAGCTCTCTCAAACCCTCATCTTCAAGGTAGATCTCATCAGCCTGCCCACATTTAGCCAGCTCTATCAGCATAACCTTCGTGTTATCGAGCTTCAACATCCAGTGATCGTGAAAGTTCCTCAAGATGTACTGGAACCTTATCAGGTCCTCTCCACTCTTTGCCATGTAATTTTCAACTTCCATGTCTACGATCCCTTTCTCAAAGAGTGATACATCCCAATTTTTGTACTCTTCCTGATCCTTGATAGACTGAATATACCTCTCCCTGTCGTGGAAAAACGTCCTGTGGCAGACATGAACGTTTCCTTCGTCCATCCCGAAGTTGCTGTCTCCGCCGGAACAGGAGAACATGCTCGGCTTCTCTTCCAGCTCATCTTCAAACCTCATCACTCTCTTCAACCTGAGAGTGTAGGTTGTCAAATACCCCTTCTCGACCATCCTCTCAAGGTACTTCGCTAACACCTCTCCATCTTCCGAGGTGTATTTCCCGGGTACAACCAAAGTCGGAAACTTCCTCGCATTCTCAAAGTCTATCCCCGAAGTCTCTTCCACAACCTCATCTCTTATCTCGTCGTAATACTCCATGTACCTCTCTATCTCTTCGGGATCCTCAGCCATCTTCTCTATATTGTCTATCGAGATGGTGCCTTTCCACTTGACGCTCAGCTCGTCTCCGCGTTCCTCCAACATCTTCCCGAGTTTTATCAGGTTATTCTTTATTTTTTCAGTAGCTCCTTCTATCCTGTTCTCATCCGTGTAGTGTCCATCCGCAGAAATCTGCCAGTCCAATCTTACATCGTGTTCATCCAGTTTCTCCTTCAACTCGACTATCGGAGAAGGATCCACGCACATGGAGGTCGAGAAGGATACCTGTTCGAGACCTCCGAACCTTTCCACCACTTCGTCTATCTGTTCATTGACTTCATCAAGTATAAGGAGCGGCTCAGTTCCCCAAAAGGAAAGATACTCGACGTCTTGATACAGTTCCTCTAACTGATCCATCCATTCTCCTGTTTTCAGCTTTTCAACTATCTCTCCGTGCATCCTCTCCATCTCGGACGTTTTGGGAATATAGCAGTAGTCGCAGTCGAGAGGGCAGAACCCGCTCGAAACCACCTCTGCCGCCACAGCTCTCTCTGTAAGTTTATTTTTCTCTCTCATCCTATCACGTCAATCCAAAGTAGCGTAGTCGATGTGATCACTGCTGTCGTGTGAGCCTAAATCGGCCCCATCGTAGGAACCGTAGTCGTCACTGTAATGCGTACCACAATAGCTTGAATTTGTACCGCTGTTATAACCTGAATCGAACCCGTCATAGTCTCCAGATCGATCACCACTTTTGTAAGTTTCATTTGTGCCGGAATTGAAGGTCCCGTCTTCGTTATCCCAATCCTCACCGTTATACCCTTCATCGTCGTCCGAGTTGTGGGTGGAACATTTTTCATCATCGAGCTTTTCCACGTTATCCCTGATTTCGATAAAATCCTCTGCTTCTATGGGATCTCCTGAGCCTATGTCTTCTTTCCATTCTAGTGCCATGTAAACCACATTTTCTTTCTAAGTGTAAGTTCCGTAATTTCCAGCATCAGCACTTTCATAATTGGGGTCGTTATCGGAATTGAGGTAGCTTCCTTCATCATCGCTGTAATAAGGGTCCTCAGCGCTGTCGTAATTCGAACTCTCGTAGCCTTCGTTGTCCGTATCCTCTACCGAACTGTCGTGGTCGCCGTAAACAGTACTGTGCCTGTTGGTGTAGACCTGATCAGTCTTATCTCTCAGCTCCTGCGGCTGTTCGCTCTTTATACGATCATCGGTGGGTTCATCGTCTTCATCGCTGAAGTGATCCCAAGAAAGGTCCTCATCTACCTCACCGGCTATCCTGTCTATCTCTCCCTTTATCTCGGAGAGGTCGGACTTCTTTACCGGAGCTCCAACGCTTATGTCCTCGGACCAGTCTATCGCCATATCAACAACCTTCGTGTTTCGGCACCAGGTAGGTACCGTCCTCTTTCACTTCGTTCACTATCAGGCTCACTTTTTCCCCAACCTCGAACTTCTCCCCGCAGACCTCACACTTTTTCTCTGTAAAGGCCAAGTCGTCGTAATGAACGGTGCCGTAGACATCTACGGCGTGTATCTCAGACCATCTTTGGGAGCTTCCACCGAGCTTTCGTGAGTTGTCACTTTTCGGGTTTATGTTAGCTTCCATGGAAAGACCTGCGGATTCCACGTCTCCCACGGGATCTCCGCTCAGGTCGGCATCAGATATTTTCCCATTAAGTTCCGATAACTCTGATTGCCCGTGATCACTTCCGGCTATATCATGAGTTCTGTTCAACACGTTACCCCAATAGACTTCAATATCTTCGAAGTCGGACTCAGCCTGTAAAAGCCATTCTCCGTCAGTACCTGAATCTTCATCCCAGATGTACGTTTCACCTGTATCTAGAACAAAACACTTGTCTCCATGGTTCTGATCACTTATGCTGTCCCTCTCGGTTAGATCTTGAACGATATACACTCTATGTTTAGCTACGGCCGGAAGCTGCTCGGAATAGACTTCTCCTTCACTGTCCAGACCTGCGTATCCTAAAGCCGATCCCTTGTTATCCTGTTTCTCGTAGTTTTCGTTGTGAGCTCCGTCTCCGTGGCCTTCGGGAGTGAACTCGGAGGGAATATCGCTAAGTGAACTGTAGCTTTTCTCTCCTAACTCTGCCAGCCGGATCTCTCCTTCGCATCTCACCAGCTCTTTCCACTCTTCACCGTTATCCCTGTACCAAACACCTTCATCGGTCGAGTAGTAAAGCCTGCCCTCCATCTCGGCTGCGGGCCTATCCTCTAAAGAACCCTGCTTCAACCTCAAAAACCCATCTTCTACAGACTTGTCACCGGCTATGGATATGATCCTGTCCTTGAACGCGTTCCACTCACCTACGGGCGTGGTGTCGTCCGTAGTGACGTCCTCATCCCACGGAACATCAGCCATGATCTAACTTTCTACCTTCTCTAGCCCTCGTTCACTATCAGCTCGTAAGTGAGCGTTAACTCGGCGTTCTCGGCATCTTTCGCGATCTCCGGTACATTGTAGCTCAAAAGCGTTCCTGCGGT
>PWHU01000022.1 GCA_003555395.1 Thermoplasmata archaeon | reverse complement strand
GGAGCTATAACTAACGTGTTATTTCCTTCTAATATCGGAGGTATAGCGTCCTCCTGCGGCCTTGTCTCCTCCTCTATACCTAGGTCCGTAAGAACGGAGGATATATCTTCCGACAAAAGATCAAATGCACCCAATTCATCTCTCACCCTTTAAAGTCATGAAAACTCCGACGAGGTGGATTCACTGCTGCTGGGATATTCCTGCGCGGGTATGGGTAAACTTTTTATCTCCAGTAAAGAAGCGAGCTTATCTAAAAGTTTGTCTTTATTCTCGCCTACCAGTGCATGATCTAGGACCTCTCCCAGGTTTTCTACCGGTATTATCTCTATCTCATCCTCGTATTTCTTCTCTATCACTATATCTTTCATGTTGTTCTTGGGGATGAGTACCTTCTCCATCCCGACTTCAGCGGCCGCCTCTATCTTCGAACTTATACCTCCTACGGGTAGGACCTGTCCTCTAACGCTCAAAGAACCGGTCATGGCCACGTTCTGATCTATCGGGATGTTCTCGAGCGCCGAGATCACCGCCGTAGCTACGGAGATGGACGCCGAATCGCCTTCCACGCCCTCCTGTGTGCCGATGAATTGTATATGAACGTCGTATTTGGATATGTCCTCACCGGTGTACTTCTTTATCAGCGCTGAAACGTTCTGTACAGCTTCTTTTGCGATCTCCCCTAACTTTCCTGTAGCGATCACTTTTCCTTCCTCGGACGAGTGCGCCGGAGTCACCTCCGCGGCTATAGGAAGGATTATACCAGAATATTCGGACATCCCTTCGTGATCTCCTCCCATGGCTGCAAGACCGTTCACGACGCCTTCGACCTCTCCTTTGGTCTTATACATGCTGTACTCTTTGCGTTTCTTTATGTATTTGTCCGCGACTTGCTGCTCCAGCGAACGTGCGGTGGTTTTAGCGTCCAACACGTCTCCACTTTTCGTCAACTTGTGACCTCTCTCCGCTGCAAGATCTCCAGCAACTCTCACGAGACCTCCGAGCTCTCTCAGGCGGAGGGTCAGTTCACCTCTCTTGTTGGCTCTTCTCTGCGCCTCCCTTATCATCTCAGTTATCGCGTCCTTTGTGAAATGGGGGATCTTCTTCTCGTCTTTTTCTATCTCTTGAGCAATAAAGCGTATGAGTTTACGCCGATTCTCGTCCGTATCGTCCATAGTATCGTTTACATAAACCTCGTAACCGTATCCTCTGATCCTCGACCTTAAAGCTGGATGCATGCCGCCAAGCTTTCTTCCTTTCTCGTCTCTCTGCCCGTAGACCGAGTCGAGATTGCCCGCTGCAACCAGTATAAAATTGCTGGGTACCGGTTCGGTTTGGACCATGGCTCCGCTGCTCCTTTCGCTCCTGCCTGTTATCTGGAACTTTCGTTCCTGCATCGCGGTCAAAAGATGATGCTGAGAATCCATCCCCAACATATGGATCTCATCTATGAACAGCACTCCGTTATGTGCCTCGTGTATCGCACCGACTTCCACTCTCTGATGAGGGGGTGTTTCAAGACCACCGCTCTGGAATGGGTCGTGCTTCACGTCACCGAGTAAAGCGCCGGATTGCGCACCGGTTGCGTCGACAAACGGCGGTTTTTCTCCAGGATCATGGCTCTTCAAAAGTTTCGGTGTTTGACCCTCGACATCGTCTCCGAAACCTCTCGGGTTGGCGCGCATCGCTATGAGAAGCATAGCCGCGGCTAAAATACCGAAAAACATTATCATGAAATTGCCCTGCCAGATAGATATCAATATAGCGGCTCCAACTATAAGAGCGAGTATCATCAGCATACCCTTGGATTTTTGCTGCTGCTTTTTCTGCGCCTCTTTTTTGTGCGCTCTAACGATCTCTTTCCCTTTACCGTTGGGCACAGTCCTAACTTTAGGGTTGTTCTCGTCCTCCTCGTTGGGAAAACAAAGGATGTCCTCCATCTCCTTGGTTGGAAGAAAATCCGTCATGGCTCTCGCGATCATAGATTTTCCCGTTCCAGGAGGACCTATCAGCATAACATGACGGTGCTGCTTCGCCGCTTTTTTTGAGACGCTTACGGCTTCGTCCTGACCTATCACCTGATCCGCTAGAAGTTCCGGTACTTCTACGTCTCTAGTGGTCTCTATATCGACTTCTTCTATCCACTCCTCTACAGGAGGAGCTTCGGAATATTCTGTGCTCTCGTTCGACTTTTCCACTTCCTTCGGTCTTTCGTCTTTCTCGTTCTTGGAAGATACCATCGATTACACCGGCTATCAGTTACAGTAACTTTTCATCAATCTAGCCTATAATTAAAGTTTTGGTATTATTCGGGTATAGGGGAGGTCCGTGACCCTCGATCGGTCTCGCTAACGTATGGATTGCCCTTGACGAAGAACCTCCAAGGCCATTTTTTTGCCTCTCCCGCATAGTCTATATTTATCCGTTCCGCAGTTTTCACCTCGATTTCTTTTTCAGACCTGGAAACGAAGAGCTCTTCGCCGCCTAGATCCTTTCCTGACATCTTTTTGTTTATCCCCATGGCCATGCAGAGCTTACCCGGTCCGTTGGTAAGTTCCTTTTTACTCTTTTTGTCTTTTAGACCTCTTCTTTTCCTCATGATATCTTCACCCTGGACAGGTTCAAGAGCCCTGACAAAGACCGATCCCGGTTCTCCTTCTTTTCCGGTCACAACGTTGAAGCAGTGGTACAACCCGTAGATAAGGTACACATAGGCTCGACCGCCCTCTTCGAACTGTACTTTCGTCCTCTCGGTCTTCTCGCCGCTGAAAGCGTGTGAAGCCGGGTCTTCTTCGCCCTTGTATGCCTCGGTCTCGACTATCATGCCCGCTGTTCTTCCCTCCTCCTTTCGACTGACCAAATATTTACCGAGCAGATCTTCAGCTACGGTCAAAGCGTCTCTGGTATAAAATTCTCGAGGGAGCTTGTCGTCAGCTATCTTTCTTTCGTCAAAGGACATCGTTCAGGTCAATATCAGGAAACTTATTAAACTTTACAATGAGAAAAATCGACGATCATTTTCATGTCGAGTTATTTAAAAATTTCATCGCAGAAAGATTATTATAACACGATACTATCATAATATAGTAGGTGTTAGATGTGAGGTGGACGAGTGGCTGAGCTACTCTGCATGTGCGGTGGTGTCATCCTGATCATCATCGTTCATATCGCTTTGGCGATCTGGGTATACCGAGATGCGGAGAACCGAGGTGAAAAAGGGGTGTTATGGCTGTTAGTATTCTTGGTCGCCGGCATCATCGGTTTGATAATCTGGCTGATCGTCAGGCCTCCAAAAAGAACTGTTTCCGATCACGAATTCGACGATTCCTTTAAGGGCGATCAGAAGTATAGATTTTGAAGAGGTTTTCTCTTTTATAGCTCAGGATATTCAAACATCTAACTCGCTTTTCTAACCTGAATTTTATTTATCAGTCATACTATTGTTTAACTGTTCGATAAAATGATAGAAAAAAAGGTGTTGAAAAAAGGCCAAGTCGTGATCCCAAAAGACATACGAGATCTCTTAGGACTGCATGAAGGAGATGATGTGGTGATAGATTTAGAGGGCAATACAATAAAGATCAAGAAAGATAAGAGTGTCTCTTCAAGATTACGGGCCATCGCAAAGGAACATGATAAAGAGATAAGTGTGGGAGATATAAAAGAACATCTAGAAGGACGATACGAGGCGTGATCATGTACATCGATTCTAACATCTTAATCTATGCCGCAGAGGATAAGGGCGAACTTGGAGAGAATTGTAGAAGAATAATCGAGAACGGATCGCTGAACGCAGCCTCCTCCTTCCTGGCTTTGGATGAAGCCCTCCGGGTTCTTCAGAACGAGATAGGTAAAGAAGATGCGTTAAAGTCTACAAAGATGTTGTTATCTCTTCCTGTAAAGTGGATAGAGGTGAAAAGAGGTGTCATATATCAAAGTCTAAAGATTTATGAAGAGGATGATTTAGACCCGAGAGATTCTATACACATCGCTTGTATGAAGAAAGAAAAATCGACGATCCTCCTCAGCGAAGACGATGATTTCGACGGGATAGACGGGATCGAAAGACGAGGGGTTGAAGAGTTCTTGGAAAGAGAGCGGTGAAAGCAGAATATTCTACAAAAGATATATCTCCAATCTATCATCCTCCGCCTTTACTCTGTACTTTTTTTCTCCTTCTACAGAGATCCACCATTTCCCATCTTCTTCCTCCAACTCAGATCCTTCATCTAGATCGTAATCCTCTTCTTTGAATCCTTCTCTTATCTTCGTGATAGATCCCCTGGCTAGGATTTCATCGGGATCTTGTGAACCGTTCGGTATGTCGACAACTATAATATGCACCCGAACCATAGAAAACATCAGTAGGCCTTCAGAGATGATATAATGGAAGCGGAAACCATCGAAGACGTTCTTGACGGAGAACTCGAAGATACAGGGTGGAAATATAAATATTGGAAGAGGGACGACGAGTTCGAGTTCCGGAACACCGGCGACTCTCTCTCCGACGAGGAAGTGGAAGAGAGTATAGAAGAGTTCATGGACGAGCTTGAAGAGGATACTTTCAAGCCGCTGCTCACCGGAAAACTCGGTATTCAAAAGAAAGGTGGTAAGTTCATCGAAAAGAGCATAGATGGTGAAGGTAAGCCTTCAGGAAAAGGACGAGGGATCAGCGAGGAAGGGGTGAAAGACCTGTTGAAAAAGAGTTTGAGCCAGATAGACTGTGAGCTACTACCCACCAATATAGCGATCATAGATAGAGAAGAGATCGTGGATATCTATTCCGAAAACGTGAGAGGTCTGAAGCTCATAAACATCAACCTGAAAGGTAAAAAATTGGTGACTCTTCGCGGAGACGGAGGCCTACAATTCGAGACAAGTTAAACTATTCAGTTTTTTTTAATATAGATCATGTTTTCCGAGCAACGATGCCTATAGATTCCGATCCTTTTTCGTATGGTTTTCCGGTCAGATCGCTGTAGAAGCTTTCCACTTTAAAACCATATCTTTTAAGCAGCTTAGTTATCTGTGTAAGAGTAAAATGTTTATGCCATACTCTGAAAATCCTCGTCTTCCCATGCTCCCCTATTATGATGTATTGATCCAGCTTAACTTGTTCCTCCGGATAATAGAATCTTTGAGATAACTCAAGGTAGGCGGAAGGACTCCAGAAACCTCCGTCTTGCTTTACCCTCCATCTTGAAGTCTCCTGGTCCGCTTCGGGATGAGAGGGAGTTAGAACATCGAATACAAAATATCCTCCTTTTTTCAGTAGCGATCTTATTCTATCCAACATCTTGATCCGTTCTTCGTCTGAGAGTACATCGAAGTCGTAGTATATCATAAGTGCTGCGTCGAACTCACCGGAGATATCGACGGATAGATAATCGCCATGGATATAGTCTATGTCTCCCTGTTGCTGTTTTCTAGCATATTTTATTGATCTTTTTGAAAAGTCCACTCCAGTGACGCTCAAACCAAGGTCGCTCAGTTCCTTACAGTAAAGTCCTGGTCCACATCCAAGGTCTATGACTTTCGCTCCCGTATCGAGCTCTAATTCAGACACTAACCATTCACAAGACCTTCGTATGGTATCTAGGGCCCGGCTGGCCATTTCTTCGTCTGGATCAAGATGATATTCTAACATGTGTTTGGAAATGTGCTCGTCTGTCCATAGTTCATAGTCGCCAGGCTCAAATAACGATGGTTTTTTACTCAGCTCGTTCAGTCTTTCGAGCTCGATCTTTTTGTTTTCTACTAGACTTATCATCTCAACTCAAATTTTTAAAAACAACGAACCTTTCCGCT
>PWHU01000145.1 GCA_003555395.1 Thermoplasmata archaeon | reverse complement strand
TGGGCCTTATACACGGCGGTGAAGGAACCACGACGGTAAGAGCTGTGTTCATGGTAGATCCCGAATCAACTATCAGAGCGATACTGTACTATCCCGCAGAATTAGGTAGGAACATGGACGAATTCATCAGGATGATCAAGGGATTCCAGAAGTCGGACAAGGAAGGCGTCGCCATTCCTGCGAATTGGCCTGAGAACGAACTGATAGAAGACAGGGTCATAATCCCTCCGGCAAACAGTGTTGAAGCCATAGAGGATAGAAAGAAGAGGGAGGAAGACGGAGAGATCGAGTGTTACGACTGGTGGTTGTGCCATCGAGAATCCTAAAACCCCTTTTTTATTATTTATAAATACTATAACTAAAACTCACATAGAAGAATAAGAGGTGTTTAGATATGAGCGAAGAAAAAGAAGAATTAGGAGCGATGACGAAAAAGTCTTTGAACGAAGCATTCCAGGGCGAGTCCATGGCGCACATGAAGTACCTACACTTCAGTGATGTCGCTAAAGAAGAGGGTAAAGAAAACATCGCAAGACTGTTCAGAGCGATAGCCTATGCGGAAAGAGTGCACGCGGGAAATCACTTTGAGGAATTGGGTAACATCGGAAACACTAAGAAAAACCTTCAAGCAGGTATAGACGGAGAGAATTTTGAAGTGAACAATATGTATCCCGCTTACCATGCGATAGCGGAATTGGAGGAAGAATACGGTGCACAGACATCTATAAATTACGCCCTAGAAGCTGAGAAGATCCACGAGAAGATGTATGAAGAAGCGAAAGAGGCCGCTGAAAACGACGAAGATATAGAACTAGAAGATGTTTACATCTGCCCTAAATGCGGATACACGCATGAAGGAGAACCTCCGGAGAACTGCCCGGTCTGCGGGATTTCCAGTGATAAGTTCAAAGTATTCTCTGCGTGAAGGTGATGAAGATGATAGATGAAGAGATGGAAGAAGCGCTGAACGAACAGATAAACGCGGAGTTCTATTCCGCCTACATCTACCTCTCCATGGCCTCTGAGTTCGCGTCCAGGAGCTTGGACGGCTTCGAGACGTGGATGCAT
The DNA here is from genome assembly GCA_003555395.1 of Thermoplasmata archaeon. Taxonomy (GTDB): domain Archaea; phylum Thermoplasmatota; class Thermoplasmata; order Halarchaeoplasmatales; family Halarchaeoplasmataceae; genus Natronoplasma. The sequence continues at coordinate 21,640 of PWHU01000145.1, read as the reverse complement.
TCACAATTCATCGAAGAGATCAACCACGGTATGAGGTTGTACCAGTATGTTAACAGCAGAGGCGGAAGAGTGGAATTAGGGGATATCGAAGAACCAAAGGTTAAGTGGGACTCTCCGCTCGAGATGTTCAAGGAAGCCTATGAACACGAGCAGTACGTCACCGGAAGGATCAACGATCTGGCGGATCTAGCGGAAAAGAAGAACGACAGAGCGACCTTACAGATGCTGCAGTGGTTCATAGACGAACAGGTCGAGGAAGAAGAGTCGGCGGAAGAGATAGTAGATAAACTGGAGATGATCGGAGACGACTACAGAGGGCTGATGATGTTGGACAAAGAGTTAGGAGAGCGACCCTTAAAAACCGTATTCCCTATAGAAGGCAAAAACGATGAGTGATGGTGTCTACGTTCAAAAACCCTTTTTTCATCATTTTTGATTTGGAAGCGTAAAATACTAAATATAATAATGTAATATGACTAAAAGAGGGAGAAAGATGGAAGATGAAGATGTTTTCACGTATATGGTAGGAGGAAAGGCGGGAGAGGGGGTCAAAAAGGCGGGAACGGCCGCTACAGATCTCTTTTTAGACCTTGGTAGGGAATCATTTCAGATGAACGATTACCAGAGTCTGATAAGAGGGGGACATAATTTTTCCGTAGTCAGCACTTCTATTAGAGAAGTCTACAGTCATCATATGGAAGCAGACCTGATAGTGAATCTGGACGAACGAAGCCGGAAAATACACGAGGAACATCTAGCCGAAGAAGGATTGATGTTCTATAATTTGGACGACTCTGAAGAAAGAGATGAGGGACTAGGCCTTCCTCTAGACGAGATGGCAAAAGAGTATTCCAAACCGGATCTGATAAAGGGCGTGGCGGGCATAGCTGTGCTAGCCGCTTATACAGGCATGGACCAAAAAGATCTGGAGGATCTGATCGAAAAAGAATATTCTAGAGGGGTCGAAGAGAATCTATCTTTTGCGAAAGAAGTATACAAAGAAGTTGAAGAGAAGATAGATAAGACGATCAATTTGGAAAAAGGAAAAACCGATTCTACGGTTCTTACAGGGAATGAGTCGTTGTCTTTAGGTGCTGCCGCCGGTGGCTTGGATATGTACATCGGATATCCCATGACTCCCGCATCTTCTATACTTCACTTTTTTGCCGCCCATAAAGACGATCTGCGAGTGATGCCGATCCATCCAGAAAACGAGATCGCGGTGGCGAATATGGCTGTAGGAGCCACCGTACCGGGTGCTAGGGTCATGGTGGGCAGCAGTGGAGGGGGTCTCGCATTGATGGAAGAAACGATCTCTTTAGCTGGGATGACGGAAGCTCCGGTTTTATTCGTTTTGTCTTCTCGTCCCGGCCCTTCGACAGGTGTTCCGACTTATACAGAACAGGGCGATCTGAGCTTCGCTCTAAACCAGGGACACGGTGAATTCCCCTTGATCGTTGCATCGCCAGGTAGCGTAAAAGAAGCTTTTTTCCTTTCAAAGGAGATGTTGGATCTCGTGTGGAAGTATCAGACACCCGGCATATTTCTCACTGAGAAGCATCTATCGGAAAGTGCTAAAACTTTAGGTCTAGATCTGGATTTTTCGGATGAAGATGGTCTAGAAACTAAAATGGCCGATGAAGATGATGACTACAAGAGGTACGAAAAAACGGAAGACGGTATTTCAGCTTTAAAATTCCCTCCATCCAAAGATCTCATAAAGTGGAACAGCTACGAGCATGATGAATTGGGTTATACTACGGAAGACGCGGAAACAGTCAAAAATATGCATGACAAGAGAAGGGAGAAGAACGAAACTCTGATCTTAGACCTTAAAGATATGAATACGGTGAATGAGTTCGGGGAAGGAGACGCGGTGATATTCACATTTGGCTCTACCACTCTAAGTGTACGTGAGGCTCTAAAGTTTACCGATATAGAAGCCAAGGTAGTTCAGCCCGTGTTTCTGAAACCTTTTCCGATCTGGGAACTTGAAAGATATATGGATGAAGAGGTCATCGTCGTAGAACAAAATTCTACCGGTCAGTTGGCAAAGCTCTTGCGGGAGAAATGCGGTATCAAACCGAAAACGGTGATAAGAAAATATGATGGGAGGCCTTTTGGACCTCGCAAACTCGCTGAAAAGTTAGAGGGGGCGATAGAATGAAGTTGGATGAATCGGAGGTAGAGAGTGAAGTGGAAAACACGTGGTGCATCGGTTGTGGAAATTTTGGACTTCTGAACTCGGTGAAAAACGCGGTAAAAAAGCTTGAAGATGAAGGTATTGGAAAGGACCGTCTGTTGATTTCCGCCGGTATAGGATGCCACGGCAAGATATTCGATTACTTGAACCTTTCAGGCTTATACTCCCTACACGGCAGAGAATCCGTTACCATCCAAGGTATGAAATTTGCAAACCCAAATTTAAAAGTGATGGCCTTCGGCGGCGACGGAGACGCCTATGGTGAAGGTTTGGCACATCTGATATTTGCGGCTAAAAGGAACGCGGACATAACGATGATAATCCACAATAACGGTAACTATGCTTTGACAACAGGCCAAAAATCACCTACGAGCGTTCAAGGGTTCAAGGGTCCGTCCTCACCGGAAGGGAGCGTTGATGAGCCAATAAATCCTCTAAAAGTACTGCTTTCCTCCGACGCGGGATTCATAGCACGGGGCTACCCGGGAAAGATGCAGCATTTAACGGAAGTGATAGTTGAAGCGGGGGATCACCAAGGCTTTTCTTTGGTAGACGTGCTTCAGCCCTGTGTAACCTTCAACGATACATACGAAAAGTACAACGAACTCGTAGAGGTGTTGGATGAACCTGCGGAGACCAGAAAAGAAGCGGTAGAACTGGTGGAGAAAGAAGAAAGACTCCCTATAGGTGTACTTTACAAAGAAAAGATGCCCGTCTTCAACGAGAAAGTTTATCCTGAAAAAAATCCCGTCGAAGATAGGATGGATGAAAAAGAAAGATTTGAAGCGGTAAAGAAGATATTGGATGAAAAGAGGTGATGGAGATGGAATTGGACGAAGCGATAGAAAAAAGGAGAGCTTATAGGTCTTTGGAAGAAGTGGAGATAACTGACGAGATCATCGAAGAGTTGGCGGAGACGGCTCAACTCTCTGCCTCCTGTTTCAACAACCAGCCCTGGAATTTTGTTTTTGTCCATGACGAAGAGATGCTGAAAAAGATGAAAGACGTGATGATGCAGGGTAACGAATGGACTCAGAACGCCTCTCTTATCATAGGTGTTTTCAGTAAAGCAGAAGACGACTGCGAAGTTCAAAAAAGAAAATACCACCTTTTCGATACCGGTCAAGCTTCCGCCTTCTTACAGTTGAAAGCCACTGAGATGGGATTAGTAGCACATCCGATCGCAGGATTCGATGGAGCTGATGCGAAAGAACTGCTCGAGATCCCGGATGAGTATACTCTGATAACGTTGATCATCGTGGGAAAACATTCAGAGGATATGGTGGATATCCTTTCTGAGGATCAGGTCGAGATCGAGAAAGAGCGGCCTGAGAGAGACGATTTGGAAGAGTTCGTGTACCGGAATAAGTTCAAGGGATGATCGCTGTTAAAGGTCTTCGATCATGCTAGCGTGCTCGATATCATAGAACCTCTAATACCTCTTTGGTCTTTCTCGAGATCAAGGTTTCCACATTGGGCTGCCTAAAGGAAGTACCGTTTTTTCGGCCATGGTATTCAGCAATACAGCTGCTGCCGCATAGAACGAAAGTGCGGACGTTATCAGTAAAAATACACCCGCATAAAATCCAGAATAGCCCCATAGATAATGTGCCATCAGGATGGGGAGCGCTATATCCACAGCGACAACGATCGTGAACAGTACCTTATTCGTCATCATAGACGCAAAGGTCACGATCAGCAAGAAGACGAATACTGCAACGAGTCCAGCAACATAGTGATTTGTATCAACTGTTACATCTGTAAATACATTGATAAATGCAGTCAAAGCGATGGAATACATAGCCATGGAAAAGAATGTAAAAACCGTAGCTCCAAAGATGTTATTACGTTTGAATTCCATTATCCCTGCTACAAATTGTGTAGTCGCACCGAAAAAAAGTACCCACGGGATCAACAGAGCCGTGTTAGTGCCGTCGGCCAGATCCATATAGGTAGCACCGAGTAATAAGGCGGCTACGGCTAGACCGAAAAGGCCTAAGGATGCTGGCTCAGTAGATTTTTCAGGAAGCTCTTTGATAAAGATATCCCTAGGTTGATTGTTATTCTCCATGAAAATTTGCTAGACTCCTATTATATTTATGTTTAATGGATGTTTGGTCTTCATCCCAAAATGTTCAATTAGATTTTTATCTAATTATAGTTAGGATGGAGTGTAGTAACAGGCAAATGAATCCCAAGGTAGTACAGCAAGTAAATAGGGAGTTGGATACCCTTACGATTGATGGTATTATAAGGCCTCTAAAGAAGCTAAACAAACCGTGGAAAGGAAAGAAACTAGGTCGTAAACCTTATCCTCCAAAGGTAGTTACCTTTTGTAGTATAACCTAACTTTGACAGTTATTTGCATTTTACGTTAGAAAAAGTCAAGAAAATCTCTTTGACAGGTGGTAAAAACAACAACTTTTTGGGGGAGTACGACTTAAATATCCATTGATTTTTAGGATTTTCTCCTTGATTATAGCCTATAGTAAAAGACACGACATTTTGTACTTTTTTTGTGTCTTTTACTAGCAGTGGAGCTCGTAACTTAGTTCAAAAAGTTATGAGTTCCACTATAATTTTACTATTTTTCTGAAGATCATAATCCGTATTGAGTTATCGTCAGCCTTTGAATACGTTATCTTTTGTTGGGTAGCATTTTTGGTAATGACTGTCCCTAGCTTTTTTCACTGACCGTAGCTGTCGGAGGATAAGATAGGGATATCATCGTTGTTGGAGAAGATTCCTGCAGTTAGTCTTCTTCTTCGTTCTCTTCCTCTTCGTTATCTTTTCGGGGAGTGTTTTTATCAGATGTCTTCTCGTCACTCCGCATACCCATCCAGACGAACACTATTAGAGCTATGACGGACAGAACTATAGCAACGATCAACCAACCGTCGGTGGTGACTTCTTCAACAGTAAAAGTGATGCTCATATCTTCAGCTTCTATGTCGTACTCCCCTTCCTCTTCGACCTCGTAGCTCGTTGAAACCGTTTCTGTTTCACCGGCCTCCAGCTCTACATCGACTTCGTCGATAAGGGCGTCGTTCACGTGAAATTCTACGGTGTATTCTCCTTCTAGCTCGCCCACGTTGGTCACGTCTACGCTTATCTCAACTTCTTCGCCCAATTCCGGTTCTTCCGGCTCTACTGTTAGGGCAGAGAATTCGAATTCTGCCGGGTCCAACTCCTCAAAATGTGCGGTGATGGTTTTATCTTCGTCCATGGTGACGGTGATTTCTACTTCTGTAGTTGTTTCGTCACCGGACCACTCTTCGAAGTACCAACCTTCGGCAGGTACCGCTGTTAAAGTGACTTCGGTCCCGTGTTCGTACTCTTCTTGATCCAACTCCCTTTCCACCGAACCTTCACCTTCTATGTTCACCTCTAGCTCGTGATACTCCACATCCTCTTCAAACCATGCCGTGATTTCTTTATCAGAGTCCATGACCATGGTGATATTTTCATCAGTACTTTCATGAGCACCTGTCCATTCAACGAAAAGCCAACCCTCGTCAGGTACTGCCGTAAGAGTGACTTCCGTTCCCTCTTCGTACTCTTCCCGCTCAGGTTCTACCACCACGTCACCTTCACCCTCTACATCCACCGTCAATTCGTATGTTTGGATCTCTTCGAACACCGCCGTTATCTCCTTGTCATCGTCCATCACTATAGTTATCTCTTCCTCCGTTCCTTCCGCATCGCCAGTCCATTCATGAAAGTGCCAACCTTCGTCAGGTACTGCCGTAAGAGTCACTTCCGTTCCCTCTTCGTACTCCTCCCGCTCCGGTTCTACATCCACCGTGCCTTCTCCTACTATCTCTACATCCAACACGTATGTCTTGATCTCGAAGTGCGCCGTCAACTCCTTATCGTCGTCCATCTCTATCGTTATCTTTTCTACTTCCTCTTCTACATCGCCTTCCCACCTGTCGAATTCAAACCCGTCGGCCGGTTCCGCTTCGAGCGTTACCGTGGTGCTTTCAAAGATAGTGAAAGTTTCGTAATCGATAACAGTTTCCTCCACATTATCGTAAGAGACCCGAACTTCACCTTCTCCGTCTCCTATCTCTACGGCAAGGTCGAACTCTTCGGCCTCTTCAAAGTGAGCTGTTATCTCGTAGTCGTCGTACATCGTTATCGTGGTTTCGGCGGATTTTGGATCGGCAACGCTGTCGATCTCGCCGGTCCATTCGTCGAAGATCCATCCTTCGTCGGCAGCGGCTTTTAGGTCCACTTCCGTACCATTCCTGTAAACAAAGGTCGTGCCGTCCACGATCTCCTCCCCATCGACCTCGACGGTTCCTTCCCCTTCGACGTTCACCTTCAATTCATACTTTAGGGGTTCCGTGTCAAATGAATAGGTGGGAGATACGGTCCTGTTACCCTTATCTTGACTATTCGCTTCCACATTCCATTTGTAAGTGGTGTTATATTCTAATTCTATTTGTCCTGTCTCTACCCTTCCATCTTTTTCGATCTCCTCCGAGTATTTTAAGGTGTCATCCAGATAGAACTCTACTTCTACCGGATAATCATCACTCTCTATCTCTACCGATAAGGTGGTGTTCACAGGGGTCTCGGTTTCCTCGTTTGATGGTTCTGGATCCAATATACGTGGTGAGGAGGAAATAGTCGGATTAGTCCACGGATATTCGTCTTTAGCTTCCCCCATGATATTCCTAGGTACGTCCACTATGCCGTCCGAACCCGGTTCGTCCTGCCCGGGACCGCTGTACTCATCGGGTTCGATATGGTCATCCCAGTAGTTGCCCCCGATCGGATATGGCTTGTTCCAATTATTACGCCTCATAGCATCATAAGCATGATATTCATTCCCTATGAACCTGTTATGATAAATGATAGAATCTTGTGAGTAAATGAGAAAACCTACGGTATTGCCCGTAACATTATTCTCTAAAAGGATGTTTGGAGATTCCCCTGCAAAATATCCATACTCATTGTCAGATATTGTATTTGAGGTTATTCTGTTTTCACCACTTCTCGCAAAGTAAAGACCATGTCTATTGTTCACTATCTGATTATCAGTTATATTGTTCTCAGAAGAGTGTCCCACCAATATTCCTATACCTCCACCGGTGATGTTCTGATTTTCGATCGTAACTCCTGTAGAATTTGCGAGTATCACTTGACCGGCCCCCGGAGGAACAGTACCTCCTGTCCTGTTCTTCCAGTAATACACCGGATCGCCATTGACTGTGTTGCTCGTGTCTATCTCGTGCCAACTCCAATGCCATGGCCCGATCTTCAAACCTTCGGTTATGTAAAAGCCAGTACCCTTCATCGTGTTGTTTGCAAAGTTATTGTTCCATGATTCTATAAGAGTTATTCCCCGATCAACAGATGAGATAGTGTTATTTTCAACCTTGATATCCGTAGTCCTTTCCAACCTTATACCATCGAAACTGTCTGCGATGTTATTATTTTCGACCGTGTTATTCCAGGAAAAACCGATAGATATAGATGCACCAGTGATATTTTGGTTTTCAATTGTAACCCCTGTAGAATTTGCGAGTATCACTTGACCGGCTCCCTGAGGAACAGTACCTCCTGTCCTGTTCTTCCAGTAATACACCGGATCGCCGTTGACCGTGTTGGTGGTATCTATCTCGTGCGTATGCCAATGCCCAAAAGTATCTCCAGAAATGAATAATTCGCCTCCTATCATCTTGTTAGACACAAGAGTATTCTCCCCACTCAGCCAAAAGTGTAAAGATACTGTATCATGGATGATGGTGTTGTTAATCCAAGTTATTTCATAGGAACCAACTACATCCACTCCACTGCTACCGGCATTATCCTGGATCGTATTATTGGAGAGATGAACTCCACGGGAATTGCCAAGCCAAATCCCCCCTCTTACTCCTGATTCCCATGGTTTAAAGTCGAAACCATTATTCGAGAGGATGTTATCCGAGATGATCCCATTTTCTACATACTCAAATGCTATTCCATAAGTTTCGGCACTGTGGATATAGTTATTTTTTAATTCAAAATGAACTGACGTCTGTGAAATGAAAATACCAGTACCAATCCCCTCAGAATCTATCTCATATCCTTCGATAATATAAGGATCCTGCTGTTCGCCAGTCCCCGGCCAGTCATTCTCTTTTGCTTTCTCGTGAAACTCCACGTCATCGCGGATCCAGATCGGGTCTCGAGGAGTGTAATCATCTCTTATGCTTTCATTGTTCCCCTGGTTTCCCCTCGAGTTCTTCGAAGGTGTTGGAAAAACTTGTTCTAGATACTGCTGATGGTATGAGATTCTTCCCGTTTCAATTAGGCCTCTTTCAAACGAAGGATAAGAATAATTCGGTTTTTCTAGAAAAGAATCAGCGTGTATATCTTTATCTATTTCGGCCTCTAGCATCTCGCTTTCCCTTTTATTTTCTTCACGAACTGTTTCGTTCGCATTCCCTAATCTGAGAAAAACCCCTGCCGAGAATACGCTTACACACAATATTAATACCATCATTAATACCATCAGCCAAACTAGATTTTTCATCATTTTCATCCTCTTCCATTTAAGATTGTTTTAGAGGTATATGTATTTTATCCAAAATATATATATATATATCCTTTGTGCTATACTTCTTCGTGGTGTAAGTGTGAAAAACCCCCGATTACTAACCATATTTGTAGGAGCGGTTTTGGTGATCTCTGTAGCGGGTGCTGTGTCACCCGACGTAGTTACCGCTGAATCCGACCAGGAACTGGTCCTGGTCAGGGATGTCGAGGAGGACGAAAACACGGCCGATTTTGAAGAGGTAGGGACCGTATTAGATCGATACGGCAGGTATCTGCTGTTGGAAGCGCCTGAATTCGAGATAGAGAACCTAAAAGAGAACTACGGGATAGACTGGTTGGAAGACCGAAACGAGCTGAACATTAAAGGACACGAGTTCAACACAAACGAAGGATACCCTGACTTCGATCTAGAATTGATGATAGATGGCTACGAAGAAGGAGAAAGGGGCATCTACATCGTGGATATGATCGGACCTGTAAATCCGGAATGGCGGGAAGAACTCAAAGAGGAGATAGATGTTGATATAATCAATTACCAGCGGAATTATGCCTACGAGGTCGTTATGACACCAGAACAGGCGGATGAAGTTGAAGACCTGTACTTCGTCGATTGGGTTGGAATCTATCAGCCTGGGTTCAAGCTGGCTGAAAATCTAGAGCCGGGAGAAGTCAATATCCAGTTGATCGAAAATGCTAGCCAATCTGTGATTGAAAACTTGGATTCAATTGTCAAAAATACCACTGAGACTGATATAAGTACTGGCGGAAAAAGAATAACAGGTGTGATTGGAAACGAAGCTGAACTTTTTGATATTGCTAGGAAGAACGAGGTGTATTATATCTCTAATATTTACCAACCAGTGTTTTTCGATGAGGTAGGTACTCAAATCACTGGTGGTGGTGCATGGAACTGGGATCCATTTAACAATCCTAATAGTGCCTATAGGGGAGAAGGAGAATATGGTTCATTGGCCAATCAATTAGGATATGAAGGCGACGACGTCATTATTGCTGTAGCAGATACAGGTATTGATATCCATGATGACTTCCAGGACAGACTATTTGATGGACACTACTTCGTAGGAGATGATTGGAGTGATGAACACGGCCATGGAACTATGGTATCTGGTTTGGCCGCCGCAAATACTCATGAAGATTATGGCACTGGGAGTACTATTGAAGAATTTGAAGAAGGGGCAAACGAATATTATAAAGGACAAGGATCTGCCCCAAAGGCAGAATTGTTTTCAGTCAGAATAGGAGATAGTACCGGCGGGATTCATCTTCCAGATGATATTTTTGAAGTGATAGAAGTGGCAAAACAAGATGGAGATGCATATGTTCATACTAACTCCTGGGGTTTGACGGAAGATTTAGGAGAATATACTGAGCATGCAGAAATTTACGACGCTGCCGTGCGTGATTCAAATCGTGATACTTCTCAAAACGAAGAGATGATGATAACTGTCGCTGTTGGTAATTCTGGAATAGAAGCAACGGAGGACCCTCCTTGGGATTATTGGAGGAAGGACTACACGATATCATCCCCCGCTACTGCAAAAAACGTTATCTCGGTAGGTGCCGTTGAAAATTATAATCCACATCTAATCGAAGAATACGATGACAGACCTGGGTTTCATAGTAATCCGCATCGTCTTGCTAAACGGATAGGTTTTGATGGAGAGGACATGGCAGGATTCGGGAGTTCCCGAGGATGGACCCAGGATGAGAGAATCAAACCGGATTTAGTGGCTCCTGGAGAGAATGTTTATTCGACAGGACGAGCTGGTGACAATTATAATTTGGGCATTGGGACTTCTTACCCAACTCCTACAGTTGCTGGTGCTTCTGCAGTTATCACAGAATGGTTTGAAGAGTATTATGGATATGAACCAAGCCCCGCAATGGTCAAAGGATTGTTAATCAATACAGCTAGTCCAATAGGTGGAGGAGAACTTGAACCTTCCAATAGCATACCAAATCGAGCCGAAGGCTGGGGATTGGTTAATATTGCTGATTTAGTGCACCCAGACGGACCCGAATTCATTCTTGAAGATAACGAGAATACATTACTCTATACAGGAATAGATAACCAGTACACTGTGAGCGCTGAAGACCCTGATGAGCCATTGAAAATTACATTGACTTGGACGGATAAAGAGGCACAAGCTTTTGACGACCCGACTTTAAAGAATGATCTTAATTTGGAAGTCGTCTCACCTAGCGGAAATGATATTTACAGAGGTAACGCGTTTAGTGAAACCGGAGGCACTACTAGCGACAGCGACTTCACATACCCAAACACGGACGCCATGTCTCCTTTCGACGGAAGCGGAGATGGTTGGGATGACAGGAACAACGTGCAGAACGTTTACATCCACCCCGATGATCTAGAACCAGGTGTCTATACGGTCAACATAATAGGTGAAAATATCCCTGCGGATGCAAATAACGACGGTTATGCGAACCAAGATTATGCACTGGTAGCTCAGAACGCAGTCCAAACCACTCTGTTCCATGATCTAGAAGGAGATGACCAGGAACATGATCTGCTCCAGGAAGACTACGTAGAAACCGTAGACACTTCTGGAGATATAGATAAAATACAGCTAACATTGGATTATTTTTTGGATGCTAGTAACTTTGGAGAACTGAAAGTCGAAATCGACAGAGATCTAGTCCACATTGATAAAAATATTTATGTGCCGCCAGATAGAAGGGGATCGATAATCGTCGACGAAGAAATAGACCCGGGGCAGACCGAAGTTGAGATAAGAGTAAAAGGTTCTGCATCGGGATTTGAACCTAAGATCGCTCTTCAAGAAATAGCATTATATACGGGTAGAGTGCACACGGTAGAGATAACTAATCCTCCTTACGATGGTTGGGTCACTCTGTTCGAGTACGTTCAGCTTGAATGGGAAAGCAGTGTTTCATACGACTGGTTAGAGAATTATAAGGTTCAGTTAGATGATGAGGGCTGGATAGAACCTAGCAATTATGGATCCCATATGTTTGGTCCTTTGACTGACGGAAGTTACCACGTCTATGTTAAAGAAGAGTTGATCGACGGCGAAACGGTGATCGAAAGTAGGTCTTTTACTGTTAGTACATGGGGAGGATCTGGATCTGAAGAATTTAACCTGAATTCAAGTTATACGGAGGAACTCGAAGATGGTCAGACCACTACAGAACTTAGAGATGCATTTGAGAGAAACGATTGGACACTGCCTAGTGACGCAGAAATATCCCAAGATATCCCATCTCTTGAAAAATATGTGATAAGAATAGACCGTGACCCAGTGTTCGTGATCGAAGATATTGGTGAAGAACTAGCTGTCTATAAAATAAGGGAATAGACTGGTGATAGCAATCTAAAAACATTAGGGGGATTTCCCCCTTATTTATTCTTTTTTTTTGAAGCTTTGTAAGAAGACCTTCCTATAGAGCAAAATATTGAGCATATAGGGGAAAAGGCGGGTGTCGTAGTCCCAGAAAAGGGGTATTATCACTTTTAAGATACAGGTCATCTACACGGCCGTATGTACTACTTATGTTGTCGTATAAGTTAATCGATCATCTCAATATATAGAACCCTTTACTCCAGTACCAATCGGCATCGAAGAGTTTGGCTTCTGCGATCTCCTCTTCGTCTTTAGGCTCTAGTTTTCCGCTTACCGCTTCTGCTTCGAAGAGCAGTTGCCACCGTTCGAGCTCAGCGTTCGAAAAGTGGAAAAGTACCTTTCGGATCTCTTTCAAACCTTTAAGGTCTACATCAAGTCCAGTTTCTTCTCTCGCTTCTCTCTTGGCACCTTCAACAAAATCCTCTTTTTCCCACACCCTACCCATAGGAAGTACGAACTTTTCTCCCCTATGATGCCTAACACCCACTATCCTGTCTTCTTTATCGATAAGGAGCACAGCTTCACCCTTACAGTCAGGATAATCTCCCGTGTATTCCAGTGAGGCTAAACTGACTTCCTCTTCCTTTATATCGGGCTCGCCGTACCTTCGATAAAGCTCTTTCAGTTCATCCTCTTCCGGCTTTTCTGTCCTGATATTCATCTTCACAATCCCAGTTTTTCATCTATCTCCTGGAGAGCCTTCAATGAGAGCTCCAAGAACTCGTCTCTTTCAAAACCCAATTTTTCGCAGTAAAGGATCTTGTCTCTATCTATATTCTTTGCGAAGGAGGAGTCGTCGAATTTTTTCTCCACTGATTCAGGTCTTGCCTCTTCTAGCTTACTGTTCGGCATCACCAGAGCGGTTGCCACTATCAGACCGGAAACCGCGTCTGCCGCTATCAAGGCGTTGTCCATGTCGCTTTCCGGCTCTACACCCGTATGCTCGTGATTGTGAGCCTTTATCGCTCTGATCATCTCTTCTGTTACCTTACCCTCCATCATCTCAGCGGACCTCAAAGCATGCTTCTCGGGATCGTCTTTCGTCTCCTCATAATCTATGTCGTGAACCAAACCTAATATATTCCACTTCACTTCATCCTTATCCATCTCTTCAGCCAACTTTTTCATTATCTGAGCGACCGCCAACATGTGATTCTTCAGATTTTCAGTATCTACTTCTTCTTCCATCATCCGCAAAGCTTTCTCTCTGAAAATCATTTTATTCTACTCCATCAACTCAAAGATTTAACCGTTTAAAATCTTTCCGACAGTGTTTCATTTGAACAAAAAAACTATATCGGGTTAAGAAGCCTAACCTGATTGAAAGTAAAAATATAGAATAGAGGAGAAAATATGGTTTCAATCTATAAGGATCAAAGGATAGGTATATTTGTGGACGTACAGAACATGTACTATTCGGCTAAAAACCTGTACAACACAAAAGTAGATTTTGAGGGACTATTGAAGAAAGCAAAACAGAACAGAAAGGTCACGAGAGCTATAGCTTACGCCATAGAGTCGGAAACACCCGACGAAGAGAATTTTTTTGACCTGTTAGAGGATATCGGCTATGAAGTGAAAAAAAAGAAATTGAAAACGTACTACGGCGGAGCGAAAAAAGGCGATTGGGATATGGGTATAGCGATAGACGCTCTAAAGATTTCGGATAAATTGGACGTTGTCTGTTTGGTCACCGGAGACGGCGACTTCACCCATCTGGTCAATCATCTGCAGGCAGGCGGCTGTCGGGTCGAAATAATTGCCTTCGACGAGAGCGCGGCTAAAGAATTGAAGGAAGCCGCTAACAACTTCATAAATATGAGTGACCATCAAAACGCCTTCTTGATGTGATAGCTGAATCCCCGCGAGAATAACCATAGAGGGTAGGCCAGAAACGTTTCCGCTAAAAGATGAAAAGGTATAAAAGAGAGGTACGACCAATCAGTTATTGAGAACATGAAAAATATCGAGGATATAAGTGAGGATTTCTGGAGAGACTACAGAGAAAATCCAGAAGGATGGAGTTTTTGGACGGATAAGTCCGATGACTTCTACAACTTGTATGTTCTCCGTGATGATAAAGGATACTTCATCAAGCTAGATTCGATATATAACAACAATCCGATTGGGATCGGAACCGAGATCGATGTGGAGAAGGATCAACTTGAAAAGGATCTGCCCGATTTTGGATTCAGAAAGTTCAGTAAAGACGAACTTGAAAACTTTATGGAAGCCTTCTCTCGATCAGAGGAAGAAAGGGAGAGAAAAAAGTTATTAAAAAAACAGATGAGGAAAAGACCTACGCTTCCCACCGGGCTCGATGAGAACGAATATATGATGATAGGGCCTTTTAACCAGGGACATCCCTTTCGTTATCCTCTAGAACAGCATGAGAAGATAAACGAGGATCTGAGAAAAAAATTGAAAAAGAAATTCCGAGAAAAATATCCTATGTATAGATGAAGTAAGCGGAAGAGACGATGCAGAAAAAATTAAAGATCGGTTTGACACTGATATTGATCGGAACTCTGATACTATCCTTAGGCTATATCATGTTGGATGATTTTAGGGAGAGGGAAGAAGATACGGACAGGATACATCCAGAAGAAACGATACTGGAGCAAGGGTCTATCCTAGCACTGAATTTCTGCGGAATAGTATTTCTAGGTGCAGGGATGATCATCTTGATAGTAAAAATATTGGGTATAAAGTTGAAAGGCGAAAAGAACGCATCTACTGACGAGAGTGAAGGCAAAGTTTAAAACTCCCTAAACAATTTGGCTATAGGTCGGTGATGATATGGCTGTTAGAAAGTTGTTAGACGAAATATATGAAGTCGGGGCGCTGCACTACGACAGAGAGTTGTTCGATGAATTGATACCTCTGCCCGATGGGACCAGTTATAATGCCTACCTCATAATCGGCAGCGAAAAGACCGCACTCCTCGACACCGTAGATCCATCAAAAAAAACTAAACTCATCCAAAATTTAGACCGTATTAACGTAAAAAAAATAGATTATATCGTCTCACACCATGCAGAACAGGACCATTCCGGTTCTATACCCGCGGTTTTAGAGAGGTTTCCAGAAGCGGAAGTTGTTACCAACTCAAAATGCAAAAAGGCCCTGCTCGATCATCTCGATGTCCCGGAAGATAGATTCAAGGTGATGGAAAACCACGAAGAATTATCGCTCGGAAACAAGACATTAGAATTTATCAATATGCCGTGGGTCCATTGGCCGGAAACTCTAGTTACCTATCTTAAAGAAAAGAACATACTGTTCAGCTGTGACTTTTTTGGCTCTCATCTAGCGACCAGCAATCTTTACGTACAAGATCGGAGAAAGGTCTATCTCTCAGCTAAAAGATACTATGCGGAGATAATGATGCCCTTCAGAGAATCTATCAAAGGCCATCTCAATAAGATCAGAGACATGGAAGTGGATATCATCGCTCCGAGCCATGGTCCCATTTACAGAGATCCTGACTTCATATTGGACGCATATGAGGAATGGGTAGATGATAAGACGAAAGAAGAGGTTGTGATCCCTTATGTTTCGATGCACGGCAGCACCGAAAAGATGGTCAATCATTTGGTCGATCATCTGATGGAGAAGGGGATCTCCGTGAGCCCTTTCAACCTATCTACCACTGATATTGGAGATTTAGCGATGGCTTTGGTCGACGCCTCAACTGTAGTGATCGGTAGTCCGACCGTATTGGTGGGGCCACATCCAAAGGCAGTTTATGCTGCGCACCTTTTCAATTCACTGAGACCGAAGACCAGGTATGCTTCCCTTATAGGTTCCTACGGCTGGGGAGGAAGGATGCCCGAGCAGATCAAGGATTCTTTAGGAAACTTTCAAGGCGAGTTTTTAGAGCCAATAGTGATAAAAGGGCTACCGTCAGATAAAGATATGAAAGATGTAGAGAAACTAGCGGATAAAATAATAGATAAGCAAAGAAAAGATGATCTCGTCAAGTAACAATACAAGATTTGCACCAATGATTTAAATAGTCCTATTTCTATACGCTTAAAATATGGAAGGGATAAAAATAACAGATCAGAACCTGTTCGCCGAGGAAGATATTGATACATTAAAAAACAAGATACATTCAGTCTTCTACTCCGAAGGCGACGTGAATCTAGAAGAGAGACAAAACACTCTTGAAGGTAGCTCGACATTGAACTCCTACGAAGTGGATTTTTACCCACAAGGAGAAGGTACGAGAATACAGGTTAAATACGGTCTGACCACCTTGGGATTGATCCTAGGGATATTGTTTTTGTTCTTAGGAGTGATAATAGGGGCGATAATACTGTTATTTTGGTACATGAAGATGGACGGTGTGAAAAGCGCTTTAGATAAAGCCTTTCCCCACTACAACGTTCCATCCCAACAGAGTTATGCCCAGCAGCCTCAGCAACAATCCCAACCGCAGCCTGATGAACCTCCGGAGAAGGATCCTGACGATCAGATAACACCACCTCCGCCTGAAGACTGATCGGCCTATAAAGCGAGTGAAAAGCCTATTATATCGGCAGTAGATTCAAAACCTATTCCACTTTCATTATTTTATCGTTGGGACGAACTCTTTCTTTCACTTTTATCCCTACATCGTCTCCGGCTTCGACCTTTTCGACTTCAGTTCCATCGATCTCCATCGATTTTACTTCCTGTTCAAAATCGGTGTTATCTCCTTTGAAGTGTATAGTATCTCCAACTTCCAGCATGCCCTCTTCTATCCTTATAGCTGCGACCTTCGGTTTTCTGAAGTACTTAAATACCTTCCCTAATTCTTTCTCCATCTTAGCACCTCTCTTTGTAATGATCACACTTCATAATCAATCTTTTGTTTTTTTAAAAATTACGAGATGCTAAAATATCTAGAACCTATCCTTCAACTTCTTCTTTAAGTTCACTAAAAGAGATAGGATCGTTATCGAAAAGACCTTTCTCTTTTACTTCCTCGACGAATTTCTCTCTTTCTGGGATCCTTTGTTTGTAAAAGCTCTCGGCACGTCTCCAGCCGTCCAAGTCGTAGACAACGAATATGAGATTGGGTTTATCAGTTATATTGAAGTATACCTTTTCGACGTTTTCCAATGCGATCCATTTCTTAGTTTTTCTCATATCTGGATTGTATTTTATTATGTCGCCGTCTTCAAAGTGCAGTTCATCTGTCAGAGAAAAAAGAGCGGAGGCGTCTTTATAAAGTGCACGAAGCACATACAATATGTATAGTATACCTCCCACCATCAATGCGATCTGTACCATGCCTTCGGTCCTAAAATATAGGAAGAGGATCACAAAGGCCATTAGTATTATGCCTGCTAGATGTCTAAAGACCCTTATCTTTCTACGTCTTTTCTCTTTTTTAAGCAGTTCTTCATAATTGTTTTGTC
This sequence comes from Thermoplasmata archaeon, assembly GCA_003555395.1. Taxonomy (GTDB): domain Archaea; phylum Thermoplasmatota; class Thermoplasmata; order Halarchaeoplasmatales; family Halarchaeoplasmataceae; genus Natronoplasma. The sequence continues at coordinate 4,076 of PWHU01000145.1, read as the reverse complement.
TAACTTTCATCATCTATTTGCCTCTGCCTGAAAAAATGAGTATATAAGTATGATTTAACGTTTATCGTCTACTCTTTTTTCCATCACGATTGCATCTTCACCGTTCCGATAGTAATCTTTTATTTTTCCGATCTTTACGAAATCAAATTTTTTGTAAAAGTTGACAGTACCTTTATTTGAAGGTCTGAGGGTCAAGAAGATATGGTCCCTGTTTATGGTATCTAGAACAGCTCTCATCAGCAGTGTTCCTATACCTTGTGAGCGGTACGAGGGTGAGACTGCTAACGATATAATGATACCAAAATCTTCTTCTTCTTTTCCTATAACGTAACCTACGATTTCTTTTTCATGCCCTTCTCCCTTTACTTCATACACAAGGAACAGGTCACTACCTAGATAGTCTTCAAAAACTTCGTATGGATAGGGATTATCGAAACTGAGATTTTCTATCCTTATCACTTCGTCCATATCCTTCTCTTGACATCTTCTTATGATCATCTGCAGTAATGATAGAAAAAGTATGGTCTAAAATCATTTCGGCTTAGAACAGAATGACCCTAAAATTAATTATAACTCAAAGTGTTAGGTCCTGTGAGACAATGAAAAGACCCGAGCCTTTCAAGATCAAGATGGTCAAAAATTTAAAACGGTTATCCAGAGAAGAAAGAGAAAATAAGATCGAAAATACAGGATATAATGTTTTTAAATTGAGGGCCGAAGACGTTTTCATAGATCTATTGACCGACTCTGGAACTTCAGCTATGAGCGATATACAGGTTTCGGAGATGATCAGAGCGGAACAGGCTTACGCTGGGAGTGACTCGTATTACGCCTTGAAAAGATCCGTACAAGATATCTTCGGATTCGAAAAGTTTGTAGTGGTACATCAGGGAAGAGGAGCAGAAAACATACTATTCTCGATACTAGTAGAAAAAGGCGATTACGTACCCAACAACATGCATTTCGATACCACAAAGGCGAACGTCAAGCACAAGGGAGGAGAGCCAGTGAATTTGGTCAGACAGGAGGCCTATGATCCGGAGTTGAGGGTGGACTTCAAGGGTAATATGGACGTTAAAAGGCTAGAGGAATTCATACAGGAAAAAGGCGTTGAAAAAATACCTTTGATAATGTTGACCATAACCAACAATACTGGAGGAGGTCAGCCCGTGTCCATGGGGAACATAAAAGAAGTGGCGGAAGTGGCAGACCGATATGACATCCCCTTCTTTTTCGACGCCTGCCGTTTCGCCGAGAACGCGTATTTCATCAAACAGAGAGAGACAGGATATGAAAACAAGTCGGTCCGCGAGATAACGAGAGAGATGTTTTCGTATGCAGACGGTTTTACTTTCAGCGCGAAGAAAGAGGGACTGGTCAACATAGGTGGATTGATAGGGGTCGAGGACAAAAAATTACATGAAAAATGTAAGAATTTGGGTATAATCATAGAAGGTTTTCCCACATATGGCGGATTGGCATGCAGAGAACTCTCTGCCATGAGCCAGGGACTTCAAGAAGCCGTTGAGGACCAATATCAGACTTACAGGCATCAGCAGGTCGAATATCTTGCTCAACTGCTATTAGATGAAAACATACCAATAATAGAACCGGCTGGAGGGCATGCGGTCTTCGTAGATGCTAAACGTTTCTTGCCAGATATACCTCAAGAACGATTTCCCGCTCAAGCACTGACCACAGAATTATACAAAGAAGCGGGTATAAGAGCGGTAGAACTTGGCACCAGTGCATTCGGTGAGACGGACGAAGAAGGAAATATGATACCTGCTGAGATGGAAAATATGAGATTGGCAGTGCCACGTCGAGTCTACACATTGAACCAATTAGAGTATGTGGCGGATTCTATTCGAAAACTTTATGAAAGAAGGGACGATATCAAAGGATTGAAAAGAACTTATGCTCCTAAACTTTTAGGTCATTTCATGGCCGAATTTAAGCCAGTAAAATAAAATATACCGGCTAAACCACCCCAACATATTTATATGAAGGCGATAAAGACCTTAAAATGGTGTTCCAACGATGATAACTAAACCTACAAAGGTATACTTGATCGTTGGCTTTCTTTTACTGATGATCAGCCTGTCCTTTATCTCGGTCTCACCTAACGAAGATTCTCAGTTGGACGTATCGTCCGAGCTTATGGAAAAAAGGCCTATACTTTTCGGCGAGATAAGCGAAGAAGGTGCTAGACTGGAGTGGGATCTTTCAGTAGGGGAGGATGATCTTAAAAGTTTCAGGATCTATAGAAGCCTGAGCTCGAGTTTCAAATCTTTATACCAGGAGTTCGAAGTTGAAGACAATGATTATGAATTTTTGGACACCGATGTTGAAGAAGGGAGAACTTACCATTACTGGATAACCGCGAGGTCCGAAGAAGGTGAAGAGAGTAGATTTTCTGATGAGGTGAAGATGCGGATACCCGGTGAAAATGTTCCTCTGGCCCCGAGGGATCTAGAGGCATTTCCTGGCGATGAAAAAGTTAGATTGACATGGGATAAACCCCTTGACTGCGGTTTGCCCTACGACGCCGATATGGGAGATTATATACTTTACAGAGAAAAGGAAGGGGAAAAGATGTCCTCGGTATATCCAGGTAACGCCGCTACAGGATGGGAAGATGACGATCTAGTGAACGATAAAGAGTACACTTATTATCTCAAGGCCCAGAACAGGGTCGGAAAGAGTGAATCTACAGAAAGAATAAGTTTCACGCCTACCGCAGAGTTAGCGGATCCTTCTCGGCCTGAAAACCTCAAGGTGTTTTCGAGTGAAAACAAATCCGAGTTGGTATGGGACTCACCAGAAGATGACGATCAAATCTTTGTATACAGGATCTATAGAAACGAGGAATTTTTAAAAGAAGTTAGCAAGCACACAACCTATTTTGTAGACAATGACGTGAATGAAAGTGAAACGTACAATTACTATGTTAAGTCGATAAACGTCGACGGTGAAGAGTCCGATCCGTCCAATGAAGTGAAAAGGAGGATCTCAAGAGAAAAAAATATGGAACGCGTACTTGATCTAAGTCTGGAAGAGATCGACCAAGGGGTAAAATTGAGATGGGGGTCGACTACATCTTCTGAAGAAACGGTAGGTTACAACATATACAGAGGGTATGCGGAAGACGACATGAAGTTCATAGCTCATGTGAAAGGTACCTCCGAGTTCGTTGACGAAGGTTTAGAAAACGGAAAGGTTTATCATTACAGGGTCAGAGCGGTCGACATGAACAATACGCTTGTAGAATCTACAGAAACCAACCACGCGGTCCCTATGGAACGAGAAGAAGACCATATATCCCTGCGTACCATAGGAGCGTTCTTTGTTATAACGGCGATAGGTATCCTGATCATCATAGCGGTCCTGAAGAGACGTGAACCGAAGGGACCGCAGTTAAGAATCAAGAAAAAAGGTTCGGATTCTTGAGTGTTTTTAGTCAGTCTTTAAAGGAGGAAACTGCACTTCGTATCTCCTGTGCGGTGAGGGCGATATCCGTAAAATGACTTCCCTCTCAAGAGAATAATATTTTCTTCTTCCTTCCTCTCTTGAGGATATCAATCCGCTGTCTTCCAATATTTTCAGATGATGTTTTGCGGTCTTGCCGTCCATGCCCACTTTTTCCATTATTTCAGAAACATACATATCTCTCGAAGAGAGTTGATAAAGTATCTCCAACCTAGCCTTCGATCCGAGTATTTTTAGAGGGTCCATCTTACCAAGTATAAAAATCCTAAGAATCTTTATATATTTTAATCTTTTGTCCTATAACGTGATAACATGCCCGAGATACCGAACGAATCCGAAGGCGAAAAAAGAGTGATAAGAGAAGGAGACTTGGAACACGAGGTCTATCTCAACAAAGAGCAAGTCGCTGACTTTCTAGAGTCTTTAGCGAAGCAGTTGAGAGAAGGGGATACCGTAACCATCAAGACTGATGAATGGGAAATACCGTTCACTTTCAGGGATAACATAGAATTGGACATCGACTTTGAAGGCTACGGCGAAAGAGAACTAGAGATCGAAATAGAGTTCAAGGGTAAAAGAGAAGACGA
>PWHU01000160.1 GCA_003555395.1 Thermoplasmata archaeon | reverse complement strand
TATGGTGATAATATTTTACCATCACCGGACAGCGTTCTCTCCCGCAGAGGTTTTTAGAACCCCTGCATCGGGCGCACATCTGTTTACTTTGAACGAAATGCTCGTCGTCGGCTAGGTCTACATTCATCCAATAAGTACTATGCAATCAAGAGTTTTTAACTGTTTCGCAATGAATTTGGATCAAGGCGATATGGGACTCTCTTCCTTCTTTTCCAGTTCCTCTATCTCCTTTTCGATCACTTTGCCCAGTTCTTTTATCCCCTTCTTGATCTCTTCTTCTGAAGAGTGGGTGTAATTCAACCTCATGGTGTTGTAGCCGCCGTCGTCAACGAAGAAAGCGTCGCCGACCACATAGGCCACTTTTTCTTCTACAGCCTTTTCGAACATATCCCTAGTGTTTATGTGTGTAGGTAACTCCGCCCATATGAACATGCCTCCCTCGGGCCTGTTCCACTTCACCTCTTCAGGGAAGTGTTCTTCCATGGCATCCAACATGGTCAACCTTTTCTTGTTATAGATCTCCTTGATATTCTCGATGTGCTCGTCCATGATACCCTCCGCCAGGTATTTGTAAGCTACATATTGACCGAACGGGTTAGTACACAGATCGGTAGCTTGTTTAGCTATCACCATCTTCTCGATCAATTCTTCGGGACCGGTGGTCCAGGCTATTCTGAAACCCGGAGCTAAGATCTTTGAGAAAGTCTCCAATCTTACCACTCTATCTTCGTTATCCATAGACATGAGGTGAGGCATCTCTTCTCCTTCGTACCGCAGATGCGAATAAGGAGAATCCTCTACTATCAAAACGTCGTACTTGGAGGCGATATCAAGCAGTTTTCGCCTTTTTTCTGCCGTCATCGTGGCTCCGGACGGGTTCTGGAAGGTCAATACCACATAGATGAACTTTGGAAGGTCGCCTTTAGCTTTCAACCGTCTCAGTTTTTTCTCTAAAAGATCCATGTCCATCCCGATTTCTCCCACATCGACGGTTTCCATGTTGGCCTCGAAAGCTCTGAAAGCACCCGTAGCACCCAGATAAGTCGGAGAGCCGACTAGTATGGTATCTCCAGGATCTAACAAAACCTTGCTCAACAGATCGAGTGCCTGTTGAGATCCGTGTGTTACCAATATATTTTCATGATCGACATCCATGCCTCGATCTCTCATCATCTTCGCCAATTCTTTTCGCAGTGGATTTACCCCTTCCGTAGAGCCGTACTGAAGTATCTTCTCTCCCATCTCGTCCAAATTATCGTTTATTATCTTTCTAGTGGCCTCGATCGGAAAGGCCTTTGGGTTCGGTAGACCGCCGGCAAAAGATATTATATCCGGCTGCTGGATCAGCTTCAACAGTTCTCTTATCTCGGACCTCTTCATTTTCGAGGCCCTTTCCGAGAAGATTTGTTCAAATTTTACCATATTATCATCCTGCGAATCCGGTAATCATTAGGGTATCATATTCTTTTCGGTTTTCTATACTCACATCTTGAATCATCCCTAGTCTAGGACGATATCGTCAGCCAACAGATGTTCAAAATAATTGAAATAAACGAAGGTGATGAATAAAGTATTGACGAAAAACCCTGCAAAATAAAAGATGAACGAGGAGACCAAAAGCGAAAGATCTACCGTCTCCAGGCCGAATCGTACGAATACCAACAAAGTGCCGAGCGTCAATACGATACTCATCAATCGCGATTTGATCCCATCGAAAAGGTGAAAGTCGGTAGCGGGTCCAGGTATCTTGACATCGAGTTTGAGAAAGATGAAGAGAGGAAGTACGAGCACCGGGATGAAATAGGAAACGGTTGAGGTGAAAGCGAAAAGTTCATTGAAAGATCTTTCCTCTAGAAGGAATGGATTCAAACTTATATATATAGCTAAGACCAAAGCCACTATAGATTCAAAGCCAAGGGCTTTCCTAAATTTCCTCCAAGGAAAGCTCTTAAGATTTGTCTTTTTATTCAACTCAGTTTTTGAAGTATCCAACACCTTGGGGATATCAAAGATCCATCGGAGAAATTCGAAGTAATTCTTCTTGATGTATCCTCCCTCGGTTCCTCCTTGGGTTACCTCGGTTATCTTCTTCACATCGTTAATCATATCCGAAAAATACTTTCTCTGAAAGATGGCCATGACGCTGACCAGTCCAAAACTCTGAAGTGTAAGAATAAAGAACGCCGCCATATAGGATGTAAAAAATATTATGAAAAAGAGCAGGGGCATGAAAATCGTACCGAAACCGGGCAAATATTCTCTCAATATAGGCAGCAGGAACGGCCTGAAGAATACAAAGCCTATCATGAGAGTTATAACGGTCAAGCCGAGCGAGATGTAGCTCAACACCTTAAAAAGCTGTTTTGTACTTATCAATCCGGTGTCCCCGTAAAAAAAGAAGGAAAACATTCCTGTAAGAAAAAACACGGTCACGAGTCCGCTGAATACCATGTTCAAGAAAACGAAAATATCTCTCTTCAAGTACATGGCGCCAGAGAACAATATCGAGATCATGAATATCGTTACTAATATATAAAATACTCTGAGGATCGTTTTGTCATATTTTTTTCGTTTTTTTGATATGCTCGACCCTTGTTCGCTATCCATCTTTTATCACCCCCAATACTTGGCGTAACACATCGTGAAAGAAGCTCCTCATTTGCCTTTCCTTCTTTTTCTATCTTGATAGGACCTTACCGCCCTTAGAAAGTCTATCTTACGGAAGCCCGGCCAGTAAACGTCCGTGAAGTAAAGTTCGGAATAGGCCGACTGCCACAGCAAGAAATTCGATATCCTTTCCTCGCCGCTGGTCCTCAGTATCAGATCGGGATCGGGGAAGTCTGAAGTGTACAGTCTCTCCGCGAAGACTTGTTCATTTATGTCCTGAACGTCCAGTTCGCCTTTTTTCACTTCCTCCGCTATCTTCTGTATAGCTTGAACTATCTCCTGACGACCGCCGTATCCCACGGCTATATTGAAAAAGTATTCTTCGTACTCTTTAGTCTTCTCTTCGGCATAAGAGATGGCCTCCTTGACATCTGCCGGCAGCTCGTCTATATCCCCTATCGCCTGTATCCTTATCCCCTTATCGTGTACTCTTTCGTCTTCCGCCGCCTTTCTAAAATTTTTCTTGAACAGATGCATAAGTTCTCTTACTTCCTTGGTATCTCTTTTGAAATTTTCAGTCGAGAATGCATAGACAGTCAGTATCTTGACCCCTAATTCTGTACACCAATCCAGCATCTCCTCTAATTTTTCTCTACCCTTAACATGGCCCGAACCTTCCTTCAACCCGAGCTGTTTCGCGAATCTCCGATTGCCGTCCATTATTACGGCTAGATGAGTCGGGATCTTGCCTTTTTTCTTTATCTCCTTTATCAATTTTTTTTCATAGGCTTGGTAGGCCGTATCGGAGATGGTCTTCGATATCTCGCTAATGTCGAGTCACCAAACTGATTATGAGTGCTAATCCCTATAAAAACATGTTGTTTTTGGTAACCATCTTTTTCTCACTTTTACTTCTTTTAGACTCGCCCAAACTCTTTCCTCCCGAACTTTCTCTAACATCCCATCACAACCATTATATATCCTATATCTCATGCGGCAGTGAGGTGGATTAATATGAAAGATAAAAAATTATATATTCCGGGGCCCACACAGGTAAGGGATGAAGTAATAAAAGCTATGGATAAACCGATGTTCGGCCATAGGATGGAAAGGATGACCGATCTTTATACTACGATAGTGGAAGATACCAAGGAGTTTTTAGACACCGAAAAACATGTTATAATACTTACTGCCTCCGGCACCGAATTCATGGAAACGTCTATTTTGAATCTGGTGGATGAAAAGGTATTATGTGCCACCTGCGGGAGTTTCAGCGAGAGGCAGGCTAACATCGCGGATAGACTCGGTAAAGACGTTGAGCGATTAGAATACGAATGGGGTAACGCGGTGAAACCCGAAGACGTGAGAGAAGAATTAGAAAAAGGAGATTATGACGCATTCACCTGCGTGATGAACGAGACTTCAACGGGCGTCAGGAATCCTCTCGAGGAGATAGGTGAGGTCATGGAAGACTATCCAGATACTTTCTTTATCGTAGATGCCATATCCGCATTGGGAGGAGACTACATTGATATCGACGGAAGCAACATCGACGTTATTTTCACATCGGTCCAGAAAGCTTTCGCCATGCCTCCGGGTTTAGCCGTTTGCGTCGTAGACGATGACGCCTATCAGCACGAGAAAGAAAAGGAGTCGGCTTCATGGTACGGCGGTTTCCAGAGGAATATAGACTACTACAAGAAGAAAGGGCAAACGCATTCTACTCCCGCGATATCCCTGATGCTGGCCTATAGAGAACAGATGAAACACATGCTCCAGGAAGGGCATAAAAAGAGAGACGAAAGGCACAAGAAGATGGCCGAATATACAAGAGATTGGGCCTACGAACACTTCGATATGTTCCCAGAAAAAGGCTACATGTCACAAACGGTCAGCACCATCAAAAATACCCAGGGTATGAACGTCGCCGAGACCATAAAGGAAGTGAACGAAAAGTACGACCTCGCTTTTGCCAACGGCTACGGATCAAAATTGAAAGAGAAGACGTTCAGGATAGGGCACATGGGTGAACACACCGTTGAAGACGTAAAAGAGTTGACCGACGCTATAGAGGACGTCGCGGAGCTGTGATGATCATGGCGAAGAAAGTTCTTATCTGCAACCCAGTTGCGGACGAAGCGGTAGAGATGTTGAAGGATGCGGGATTCGAAGTCGATAAAGAGTTCGGCATGTCGAAAGAAGAATTGACTGAAAAAGTACCTCCCTACCATGCCATGGTGGTAAGAAGTTCGACGAAGGTAAGAAAACCCACACTGGATGCCGCGGAAAACTTAAAGGTCATAGGAAGACCGGGTATCGGTTTGGATAACATCGACGTAGATCATGCGAAAGACAAGGGTATCGCGGTCTACAACACCCCGACCGCAACGACAATCTCCGTGGCGGAACTGACGATGACACACATCTTGGCAAGCTATAGAGATATCGTAGCTGGAACCAACAGTTTGAGAGATGGAGAATGGATCAAGAGCGAGCTGGCGAGCAACGAGATATACGGTAAAACGTTGGGCGTTATAGGCTACGGTAACATAGGTCAAGCAGTGGCGGAGCGAGCCCACGCCCTAGGCATGGACATCATAGCCTTCGACGTGATGGATATAGAGGAACCCGAGCCCGCAAAGATGGTCGACATGGATACACTCTTAAAAGAAAGCGACGTGATAACCTTACACGTACCTCATATGGATGCGACACACCACTTGATAAGCGACGAAGAACTTCAGAAGATGAAAGAAAACGCGGTATTGGTGGACTGCGCTAGAGGCGGCGTAGTCGACGAGGAGGCTCTCTACGATGCCCTGAAGAACGACGTCATCAGGTTCGCAAGCAAAGACGTTTTCGCGGAAGAACCACCCGGTGACAATCCACTATTAGAACTAGACAATTTCCACGCAACGCCGCATATAGGTGCGCAGACAGAAGAAGGCCAGATACGAGCCGGTACACAGGCTGCCGAAGCGATAATAGAAGAATTGAAGTGAGGAATATAACATGGTAGAGGTATTACCTTTCGAAGGTATCCAATACAACAAAGACAAGATCAAGGACATGGAAGACGTGGTGACACAGCCGTATGATAAGATCTCCGAAGAGATGCAGGATCAGTATTACGGCAAGAGCGACTATAATTACTGCAGATTGATACTTCCAAAAGAAGATAACAGGTATGATATTGCAGCGGACCGGCTGCGAAAATGGATGGAAGATGAAGTGTTGAAAAGAGAAGAAGAACCTGGCATGTACGTTTACTATCAAGACTTCGAAGTGCTCGGTGAAAGATTTACCAGAAAAGGGTTCATCTCGGCGGTAAAACTCCATCCTTTCGAAGAAGAAGTGGTCCTCCCCCACGAGGAGACACACAAAGGTCCTAAGATCGACAGGTTGAACATGCTGCGATCTACGGAAAAGAACCTAGAAGCGGGATTCATGCTGTACAGTGATCCTGAAGAGGAAACCATCGATATATTCGACGAGATAGCGGAAGAAGAACCGCTCTATGAAGCTGCTGACGAACTCGGCGTTCACAGCAGGGTCTGGAAGATCGAAGGTGAAGATAAGATAAGGAGAGTACAAAAAGTCCTTGAAGACGAACAAGTGGTGATCGCGGACGGACACCACCGCTACGAAACAGCAGTAACTTACAGAGATGAGATGAGAGAGAAAAATCCGGATTACGAAGACAGAGAAGCTTTCAACTGGAGGATGACCTATATGGTTCCGGTGGAAGACCCCGGTCTAAAGATACTCCCTGGACATAGACTGCTGCTCAAAGAGGAAGTAGAAGAAGAACATCTGACGGAACTGCAAAGATACTTCGAGATCAACGAGATCGATGAGAAAGAGATCGAAAGCTTCCTGGAACAGAACGACGACACCACTTCATTCGTTCTTTTCGACGAAGAAAGAACTATGGGGCTGCGGCTGAAGGACAGAGAGAAGATAGAAAAGTTCATGTCCGACGAGTATTCAGAAGATTACAAGAACCTAGACGTGGTAGTACTGAGAGACGTCATATTCAGGGGCATCATGAACCTGAAAGATCTTCACATCGACGATGATATCTCCTACGAACGATGGTACTCGGATGCTGTGGATAAAGTACAGAAGCGAGAAGGTACGGTCGCTTTCCTAGTTAACGCTACAAAACCGGAAGAAGTACTAAAAGTTGCTAAGAACGGCGAGAGGATGCCACAGAAATCCACCGACTTCTATCCGAAGGCGAACTCCGGATTCATGATGATGGACATAAGTGCCGGCGAAGTTCTCAAGTGAAAGCTCAAAACACCTTTCTATACTTTATCTTTCTATATTTTTCTTCTACCGCATCTAAACAGATAGCTAAAGAGAGCAGCGATCTACGGTCTATTTTTTCGTACGGATCCTCTTTCATCTGCAGTTTGTACGAGTTCTTCAGCAGAGTCAAACGCTGCTTGTAGACCCCTATCTTTCTTTCTCCTTGATGTATAGTGTATCTATACGGTATGGATTTGAGATATTTCATGCGAACTAGGTCTTTTAGAACATAGTCGCTTTTTGCGGAACCTACTTTATCCTTCTTGGGATCGAGAAGGGTCCATTCGTCTCTGACTACGGACCTGAAGCCTCTCCTTTTCAGGTAACCTATAGTCTTCTCTTCTGGACTCAAAACTTTGAAAAGACCTGTGAACTTGGTGAGACTCTTCTGCTTGATCCTGAATAACTCTTCGCTCTTACCTCTATCTTTATACACCGTCAGACCGTCTTTGAACATAGATCCCTTCTCGCAGTAGCCCACCTTATTTCTCTCATGATCCTTTATGAAGTATTTCTTTCCGAGAGTGAATATTTTTTGCTCTATGATGAATTCCTCATCCTTGTGAACGTTGTGATCTTCTTCTGATCTTTCTTCAAGCTCCGCATCCACTTTTCTCACCTTCTCTAGATTGGAAGGGACCTATAAATCCTCTTCGAACTCGCTAGCCAACTTCTTCATCCTATCAGCGCTCTCATGATGTCCTTCTTCTTCAGTTCTATGTATCTGATATTCAAATCTTTCACGGCCGCCAGCGGTGTTGTCCGCATGACATATCATCTTCTCTTCTATGTTCTCCGGCACATAACTCCGGGCTGGAAGACCGGCTTTCTCCGCTTCTTTTTTGGTTATGCCTCCACCTATGTGTCTCTCCACTATCTTCTGCAGTTCTTCCGTCCAACCCTTTTCCTCGATCATCTTCGAGCCTTCGATACCGTGGTCGACCCCATGCGTGACCGTTCGACCGATATCGTGTAAAAGTGCACCCGCGATTATGAGCCTGAGGTTGCCGCCGTGTTCACTCTGAAGGTGAAGTGCCTTTTCCAAAACAGATAGGCTGTGAGCCAAAAGGCCGTTATCCATACCTCTCTCTCGTGCAAACTCAAAGCATTCTTTTGCGGAGGGGACCTCTGAATGATCTAGCACCCTTTTACCGCTGTCAGACGGCAGGACGGTCATATCTCCGGACTCGATTTTATAGATCGTCCTGTTGTTGAACCTGTCCATGAATACAGCTAATGCGGCAACTTCTGAATGAGGCTGATTTCCTACGGAAACGTTGAAATCCGCCAGTTCATAGACGTCTCTGGGCACTTTTTGGGATCCGACAACTATCAGTGGATTTTCGACCTCATGCTCGGAGAAAAATTCATCGATATCAGAACCGTACATGGTCAGATGGATAACGTCGCCGTTCCATCCTTTCATCAGGCCTCTCCAGTCTTTCTCTTCTTCCACACTAAAATCGCCGCCGAACCTATCTGTTACGTCGGTCAGCGTGTCTCTCACTTTACCGTCTATCACGGGAAGGAACATCTTTTCCATGCCAAAAGCTCGAGCTGTCAAACCGACGTGAGTGGTCATCCTCTTGTCACGATCCGGCCGGTGTCCCAATCTCAACACTGAAGACAATCATCTCACCATGGACCTTCGTCTTCTTCCTCTTCTGGTTCCTCAAAAGTGTCTTCTTCCACCGGTTCTTCAAATGTATCTCCTACTTCGTCGATTTCGTCAAAATCTTCTTCAAGGTCGCTCTCGAACTCATCCTCTTCGAATTCGTCCTCTTCGAATTCTTCTTCCTCGAACTCGTCCTCTTCCATATCTGTTTCAAACATCTCGAACATCCCTTCACCGAGTAGCGGTAAAAGCACTCCTTGAGTCAAAGGAAGAGACGATGCGAAACCCAAGAGACCGCTCGGTATGATCACTTTGAGACCCAAAAGGTCTATGTAGTTTCCTACATGGAAAATTATCCAGGCGAATCCTGCGATGGTGATCCCGGTCATCATCCATCCCACGACCTCGGGAACGGAACTCATTTCTGGAAGACGGAAGAGCACGGGACCGGCGAAGCATACTATCAGAGATAGTAAGGAGAACAGGACTATGGTGGAATGGTCTTCGTAGAGAGGGACCACCGCATAGATGAAGAATATTATCGTGATTATTATCGCTATCCCTGATACCAATGCTAGTACTTCTTCGGAGACTTCTGAAAATATTTCATCTACATCTTCTAAACCCATATCTACTCACCTTCTTTTATCTCTTTGACTCTGTGACCTTTATAGTTGAGAACCACGGATCTTTTTACCAAACTTTTGAGCGTGGTGTCGCTGTGTCCTACCTTCTTTGCGATATCGTTAGCGAAGGTCTCGCCCTCTCTTACGGATCCCAATATTTCCTGCTCGATCTGGTCGAATTCATCTTCATCGATCATCGCCGCATAGAGCACGTCGCTTATCTCGGCTATAGGCACGGAGGCGTCGATATGTACTTCAGAATAATATGTGTGGTAGGCTCTCCGTGTCTCTCTGCCGGTATGCTGCCACCTTGTTTCTACCAATTTCATCTTATCGAAGAGCTTCAACGCCTTTTTGCCCTCTTCACCGTATTCTTCCTCGATCTCTTCCTCGGTTATCCAATCCTCTGCAAGCTCGGTATAGACGTCTCTCTTTGTTTTGGTACTAACCGCTCTGAGTATCGGAACTAACTCCGTCACATCCTTGATGACTTTTACTCTGCTCATCGTGAATCTAGACCCCTATTGATTTGTAAAATTTAATATTTTCCTATGGTTTAGAGCTTTTTTTAATCTTAAACTTTCGACCTAATTCCGTTTCCGCCCTTTTTATGAAAGAGGGGATGCTCTCTACGTCTTTTACTTCCTTTTTTAAAAACTTTATCATCTGCTTCCTGTGATCTACATCGTAAACTATCGCATTGGATTCACAGGCCTTCTTTATCTTGTAACACAGTTTTCCTCCAGTGGTATCCCAATCGGTCATTATTATGACCTTTTCATGTTCACCTCTAAGTTCCTCGATTATCCGGAAGATGGATTTACCCTTCTTTATCCTTATTATATCACGCTCGATACCTAGAGATCTGAGGGCTTTCACATCCTTTCTACCCTCCACTATGATGGGTATATCCTTCCTTTCAGATTTGATATTTCTGAGGACCTCTAGAAGGCCTTCGACTTCTTCTTTCAATCTCATATCATTCCGCCTGCCGCCTTTGACAGCTCTTCTTCGAGTTCTGGACGTTCGAGGCCGGAGAGAAAGAGTCTTTTATGTTTCGCCTTTCTCCCCTTGACGATATGAACTTTATTTTTTTCCTTTCCTAGAAGTTCCGCAAAGAATTCCGTGATCGCTTCATTAGCTCTGCCCTTTTCTGCTCTCTCTTTTACCGTCACCTTGACTTCGCCTCTCCATGGGTCTAGTCCAGAAATCTTTTTTTCCTTAGAGTCCGGAGAGACGACTATATCGAGATAAACACCTCCGTCTCCTTCGGTTATGCTTTCAGATAGATCACTTTTCTCATTTGCCGTCATATCGTTCAAGATAAGGGCGACGCGGTTAAAACCTTTTCGCCGAACTGAATATCATCATTGTATCTTTTGAAGACTTTTCTCCTCTATAGACGGTTTGATGTTCCGTTTTTCCAACCCCGTAAGGATGGCCATCATCTTGATCTTGTTCTTGAGCCGGTGGTCTATCCTAGCCCCTACTATCACAGAAGCGTTGGTATCTATTTTAGATGTGATCATCCCCACGATGTCATGGGTTCTTTTTACCGAGAGGCTGTCGGGTCCTCCCGTAAGATGGATCAGGGCTCTTTTAGCCCCTTTGTAATCAGCATCCAAGAAAGGATTGCACTCGGCATTCTTCACCACCTCTTTCGGATCTTCACAGTGTGCCTCGCCTATCAGAAGGGTCGAGTAGCCTCCTCCTCCTAGAACCGACCGAAGATCATTGAAGTCCAAGTTTATCAGGGACTGCCTGGTGATGGTCTCAGTTACGCTCTTAACTAGATCGGATATCACGGAGTCCATCATACCGAAGCCTCTATCTAAAGGCATCTCGGGACTGACCTCCACCAGTTTGTCGTTATCCAATGTTATGGTCGAATTGGCATAGCGATCGATATGCTGTAAGCCTCTCCATGCCAATTTTCTCCTGTTGCCTTCAACTGAAAATGGAAGCGTAACGATAGATATCACCATGGCTCCGCTTCTCCTGGCGATCTCGGTTATCAAAGGGGCTGCTCCCGTACCCGTTCCGCCTCCTAGTCCTGTGGTCAAAAATACAAGATCGGCGCCTGAAAAAAGTTTTTTGAATCCGCCAGATGCCGACTCCGCGCATTCCCTCCCTATGGACGGATTACCTCCTGCACCCATGCCTTTATTCATGTCCTTACCTATCAGCATCTTCTTGTCAGCCTTTTTATTCTCCAGGTGTTTCCTGTCAGTATTGACGGCTATGGTCATGGCTCCATAAACTCCCATCCTGCTCAATCTATCTATACTGTTGTTTCCTCCTCCTCCTACGCCTACTACGTAGATGTTCATGTTAGATGTCGATCTTCTTTTCTTTTTTTTTCTCCTTCTCATATCAACGCCCTTAGATAAACTCCATTTGAACTAAAGTTTTAAGGATAGGTGGTGGGCTTTTAAGCTCTCCTCAGTGAAACCTTACCTCACTCTTCGAGATCTCTCTTGTATTCCTTTATCCTTTCTCTAACGTACTCTCTTACAGCCGTCCTTATCGCGTCATCTACATTCACTGAATCACCCCTCTCTATCAGATTTTCGATCTCACCGACCTTCTTTTTTGGAAGGTCGACCGTTACCTTTGAGATATGTTCCGGTGCATTTTTATTCTTTATAAAGTCGTCTATAGCGGTCCTTATGGCCTCAGAAGTTGAAGAATACTCTCCTTCTTCCACTAAGTCGTCGAGTTTCTGGGCCATGTTTACGGGTATTCTGACGGTTATTCGCTTTGTGTCCGACACATTAAGCCACCTTGCTTTGTTTTAGTCCGACGTTTAACCTTTTAACGTCAGACAATACTATAAGCGATGTTTTTATTTATAAAAGTTTCGGACCGTGTCTAACAAAGGTTGAACTCTATTAAAGGAAAGTGAAAAGGTAGAAGAACTTTGGATCAGGGAGTTTTCATTCGTATATCCAGTCTTCCTCGACTCTCCGGTGATCTTGATAATCGGACGGCTCGAAGAATATGTCGAGTTCCCGTTCTGCGCTCTCTTCAGAGTCGGCGGCATGTACGATGTTCCTGCCTATATCTATCCCGTAATCTCCTCTTATGGTGCCGGGGGAAGCCTCCTGCGGATCGGTTTTGCCTACCATAGTTCTGACCATAGATATGACGGATCTTCCTTCTACAGCCATGGCCACAACCGGACCCGAAGTTATGTAATCCAAAAGTGGTGAGTAAAAATCTTTACCCTGATGTTCGGCGTAATGTTCTTCGGCGGTCTCTCTATCTAAAGTCATCATCTTCAGCGCCGTTATCCGGAGACCTCTATCTTCAAGGCGTGAGATCACTTCACCGACCAAGCCTCTCTGTACGCCGTCCGGTTTAACCATCAAAAAAGTAGTTTGCAATGTAAGACTCCTCCTGTTTTAATCCTTCTTCTTGATGATCTTCTTTTTGCCGCCCTTTTCTTTTTTCTTCTCTGTCTTTTTTCTGTAGGTCTTGACTGCCTTTTCTTGGGCGTGCCTCTTGGTCCATCTTGTTTCTCTTGCCTTTCTATCGAGGTCCAACATATTCCTCTTACACTTGCTGTTGCAGAAGTGAAAGATGTGACCGTTATTTCTGATGTGGATAGTACCTGTTCCGGGTTCGATGGGATTTCCACAAAAAGTACATTCTCTTTTCTCAGGCATATTTTCACTACCTTACACCTATACTTTTCGCTTCTCTAGCCGTCTCTCTCAGCATGAGGACGTCGCCTTTTTGAACCGGGCCCATAACATTTCTAGTTATGATGCGGCCCTCGTCCTCGCCTTTGAGCACTCTGACCTTTACCTGGGTAGCCTCGCCGCTCATCCCGGTCCTACCGACGATCTCGACAACTTCACCTGGGATACTATTATCCGCAGCCATTTTGGACTCCTCTCTTCATTTTTGTACTCAAGGACTATTTAAGCCCTTCGAGTTTCTTCTTCAGGTCCTCGATCATCTGTTCTCCGTCGCCCGGATCTACGATCGCCACTGAAGCTGACGCTGCATCGATACCTGCGGCGGCTCCGAGCTCTTCCTGTGACGGGACGTAGGAGTAAGCGACTTCTTTCTCCTCGCACAAAAGAGGCATGTGCGCCAGTATCTCGGGAGGATTAACGTCTTCCGAGAGCACCACAAGAACGGCCTCTCCTCTTTCAACGTATTTCGTCACTTCGTTGGTACCTTTTCTTACTTCGCCGGTATCTCTTGCTATCTCTACCGCTTCGTACGTCTTATCTACCAGTTCGTCGGGAACTTCAAAGTTTACAAACACTTTATCTGCCATATCTTTTCCACCTCATTTCGGACGGGAAACCCCGTCCACACATTTCATCGGTTTCGCACCTTCACACCTTCAAGGATGTAGAGAAACAAAAACTCCTATCCCCATAGGATGCGGTGCAACCGCTCTACTTCCGCTGTGGTATAAAAAAGTTTTTGCTCCGGGGTTCCGTGAAAGACGAAGGAAAAAATAAGAAGCGAGGGGTGAGTTTTGTTTACTCTTCTCCTTTTTTTCGCAGACGAGGGATATCTTCTCTCTTATTTCGATCCCCACTTTTCTTTACCTTCATCAGGATAAAGATAAGCACTACGGCTATCACTACAGATCCTATCAACCACCAGAGAGCGGTTTCCGGTTCTTCCTCACTAACGTATATGCTTATCTGATCCGAACTGTCAGTGATACCTTCCTCGTCAACGCTCATGACCGTGACTTCGAACTCGCCCGTATGTTCCGCTTCCCAGGTGAACTCTCCTTCATGCGTTTCATCAGGTCCTAGAGTTATCTCTTCATCGTCTTCGTAGATCAGATTTCCTTCCTCGTCGGTGATCTCCAGTACTATTTGACGCTCTTCATTGATACCTCTAGTGTTCTTTGCAGTGTATTCGATTAGTATCTCTTCGTCGTCGAATTCCTCACCGTCTTCAGGCGCTAGGATCTCAACTTCGAAGAACGGTTCTTCGACGAAATGCGCCGTGATGTTCATGTCATTTTCTATCGTTACTGTGATCTCATCGTCTTCTTCAGTGATATCACCGGACCAGTGGCTGAACAGCCATCCTTCTTCGGGGAAAGCTTTTAAGGTTATCTCTTCGCCGTATTCGTATCTGTGCTCGCCTCTTCCCGGTTCCGCAGCCCCTTCTCCTTTTATGCTAACGTTCAACTCGTATTCGTTCACAGCGAACTCCGCAGTTATGGTGTAGTCGGAGAGCATCTCTATAGTGGTGTTAGCTGTAGGATCATCTATAATGTCTGTTTCACAGGACCACTCTACGAAATGGTAACCTTCTTCGGAAGTGGCCTCTAGATCCACCGTCGTTCCGGCCTCGTACTCGAAAGTACCTTCACCGGGCTCTACTACCTCACCACCCTTCGTTGAACTCACTTCTAGCGTGTAAGTATCGATCTCGAACTTCGCGGTTATAGAATAGTTGTCCAAAATCTCCATGGTGGTCGAATTCGATCCAGGGTTATCCAAACTCTCAATATCACCAGTCCATTCGACGAAATGATAATGCTCGTCGGGGACAGCCTCAAGTTGTACCCCGGAATATTTCTCGTACTCGAACGTGCCTTCTCCCGGCTCTACTACCTCTCCTCCTTCACTCGATACTATATCCATCTCATAAGTCGGAAGCTCTTCCGTGGTAAAGTTCATAGTTACCCCATGATCTTCTTCGTCTCCTGCGGCTCGAGCACGGAACTCGTACTGCGTGTCCGGTTGAAGGCCCTGGGCGTGTATGTGGAATTTCCCAGGTTCCGTCAAAGTTTGAGAAGATGTTTCCTTCCATTCTTCTTCGTGCCTTTCCCTATATTGGAAAGAAACGCTCACTGAATAGGCGGTTCCCAACTCGAGGAGTTCCCCTCGGAGTCTAGCAGAGTCGTAGGTTATCTCTTCCGCACCATGCGTTTCTATGTTAGGGGGCTCTGTGATCTTGAAAGTCCGGACGCTTCCTTCAGCACTCAATTCACCTTCCGCATAGGCATAATATTCGTAATGGCTCCCGAGAGTGAGGTCTTCCAACCGATGTTCGAACACGCCCGAGCTGTTCATCGTCTTCACGAAGACTTCGTTCCATCCTTCTTCTCCTCTTTCACGCCAGTAGAAATAGACGTCGACTTCCTCGGAAAAGCCCATGTCGACCAATTCACCTCTCAACAGAGCGGAATAGGAATCTTTTTCTTCTACTGGGAGCGTGCTGACAGAGACTCCCAGTTTGTTTTCCTGATTGTCTGTCTGATTCTCCCTACACAACGTTTGCAAGATAGGATAACCGTCGAATTCTACATCGTCGTGTTCCCGCTCGACCGTTTCCCACGTCTCGTTGAAGTCGAAGCCTTGCATGTGGTCTGGTGCATTGTCGCCGATCATCTGAGAGGTGTTGAGACCACTTCCGCCGTCGGAGGTATTGATGCCGCTTTTTTCTATGTCCCAGTAAGAATCGGTCACGTTGCCTTGATTTTTGGCGATCAATCCTTTAGCACTGCCCCCTCCCACGGGGCCAATAGCATAAGAATCGGTAACATTGCCTGAATTCTCTCCAATCAAACCTCCCGCAACACCTCCATTTGCCTCACCAATAGCATAAGAATCGGTAACGTTGCCTGAATTTTCTCCAATCAAACCTCCTCCACATAAAGCCCCCGACGATAAGTCAGTAGTGGTATAGCTCTTATCAACTTCTCCATGATTTGACCCTATAAGACCACCAGCGGTCATGACCATCACTGGCTCTATTTTCCCCGTTGAATAGCTCTTATCAACTTCTCCATAATTTTCAGCCGTTACTCCCCCTACATGAGCACTTACGTCACCTCTTAAAACCCTCAGATCCGCAGTTGAATACGATCTAGTAATTGAACCAAGATTGAGACCTACAACCCCTCCCAAAAGAAGATAAAGATAAGTGCTACCTGATAATCGCCCTGTTGCATGGGAATCAATTATTTTACCAGCATTCCACCCTACAAGTCCACCACTACCTAGACTTCTCTCAGTAAAAAAATAAACTGAAGAATTAGATAAATCAATTGTTCCTCTATTGTATCCAACTAGCCCTCCAATAATACTTTTCCGCCCCCTATCTATGTTTCCTTCAGAAAAAGATTTTTCTATAATACCATGGTTAATTGCGGCTAACCCTCCTGTTATTGCTCCGTTTGTTCTAGGAATATAATAATCAACTACACTTATTTCGCTGATTAAACCTTTTTCGCCTATGTATCCAAACAAACCAATACTTCCACCACGGTGGCCCTCCGTAAATAACCTTTTGATTTTATATCCTCTACCATATAAGCTACCATTGAATCTCGAGCTTTCGTTACCGATCGGAACGAATCCATTCTCGCCGGGCCAATTTTTAGTCCATGAAGCATCAATATCATTCTGAAGTACATAATCGGCTTCTAGATCATTTTTTATCCACTGTAGTTCACCTATATTCGTTATCATGTAGGCTCCATTCTCCTCATCCCATTCTGGTTCGACAGGTCCTCCAGGGAATCTGACAAGATCTCCGACGAACTCATCATCCTCTGATTCAGCAATTGCTTTGTATTCAAGTATGAGAACATCTTTCAGTTCTTCGAGCTTGTATTCGAATTCTTTCGGATCGGTGATCTCCTCAGGGCTAGTTTTGTTCCATCCTTCAGTACCCCTTTCGCGATAGCGGAAGAAAACGCTCACGTCTTCGATGTATATCTCTGTCACTTCACCTCTCAACAAGGCGCTTTCGAACGTTAGGTTAGTCTGAGAAAGAGTGCTTATCTCCACATCATCGTGAGTCGTAAATTCCAGTGAGAATGAGGTTTCCTCTTCATCCTCCACGACACCGACAGCTTTGTATTCGTACGAGGTAGCTTTGTTCAGACCGTCTTCTTCTATCTCAAATTCCTGCGGCTCTTCAAGAATTATACTATCGGTTTCGTACCACTCATCCGTGCCTTTCTCTTTATATCTGAAAAACACTTCGATCTCGTTATTGGGGACTTTCAAAACCTCGCCTATGAACGTTGCTTGATATCTATTTATATTTTCTACACCCGAAATTGTTACATTGCCAGTAACGCTATCCAAGGCTTTCCGGGCATTTATTATCCCGTGGCCGTAGCGTGTGTTCTTTTCCTCCCCTGAAAGAGAATCTCTAGCTTCATAATGATCTGCTGTTATTTTCAAACTGTCATAAACATTTCCTATGGATAAATTTGAATTTGCATCAAGCATCAACGCTACGGTTCCCGCCAAATGTGGAGCGGCCATCGAGGTCCCACTTGCATATTTCCATTCGCTGTCGGGTACTGCTGATTTAATATCTACGCCCGGGGCCGAAAAATCCGGTTTCACATACTCTTCGGGCGTATCCCCTCTTCCATCCTCAACGATATCTCCGCTGCTGAACTCAGCTATGCCGTCACTTTCATTGGATGCACCGACCGCAAAAGCCTCGTAGATCGCAGCTGGACTTCCAAAGGTACCCTCACCAAGATTACCTACAGCCGCTACGGGAACGATACCGGCATCCACCAAATTCTTTATCGGTTCCTCTTTTTCCTCATCATATCCATAGGAACCCCAAGACATGCTCGCTACATCAGCTCTGTACTCTTCTATAGGCTCTAAGACATCTCCAAACCTATCATGAGGTTCAACCTTCCATTCCATGCCGGCCAATGTTTGAGCAAAAGTCCCTTGACCACCAGGTAAAACTAATGCGTGCATGAGCTCGGCTTCTGGAGCTATGCCTATACTGGTTCCGCTTGCGTTCCCTCCTACCACGGTACCGGATACATGGGAGCCATGGCCTGACGTATCATGTGGAGTAGAGTTACCCACGATGTTGCCCTCGCTGTCGAACTCGATCCAACCCCCAGTATAATACTCGTCTTCTCCCGCATTGACCATCTTTCCTTTCAAATCTGGATGATCGATATCCACGCCAGTATCTGATACTGCGACATGAACATCTAATCCATCATATCCTTGAGCCCAGACTTCCTCTACCCCAATCTTCTCTAATCCCCAGGTGACTTCATCCTCAGAATCAGTTCTCCTTTTTTCAAAAGTACCAGTCTCTAAAAAATATCGTCTATTTTTATTAACTCTCACTTCGATCCACTTCTCGTCATGCATATCAAGTGTATCACCGAAGCCATCTTCTAATATGTCTTCATTATCTAAAAAATCGTTATGATTATATGTTTCGACTTCAAAATTGTCGTGTATGCTCCATATCTCAGTATGCTCGGCTAGATCGTTCAGCATCCCTACAGGCGCTTCGGCGAGAACCGCATTAGCTATCCAGAATGTGTTCAGCACTCTTCCTTCACTATTATCTAAAAAATTTATCACATCTGACTGTTTGCTCTCAGAATGCTCTTTCAAATCAGAAACGACCTTTTCCGTATCTATATCATTCAAAGGAGTATCCAAATTATCATTCCTGTTGTCATAAGGTTCAAACCTGATCACGACTTCAACTAGATCGTCTTCTTCTTTGGAATCGAGCGTTTCCTTCAGCTCTTCGCTTAGTAGATCATCTATATCCTGCGGACTTTTTTCAGCACCTGTTTCGGCATGATCGGCTTGCCCAATACTCACGGCAACAGTGCTGAGAAGCAGAACCAGCACTACCCCAACACCCAAACTACTCTTCCCTCTAATCTCTATTCCCACTCGGAACGATATCATACATTCCTCTTATCAAATTATGTCCTATTCTTCTATTTATAATTTATCCAATATATATATATATAGGAGTTCCGCACTAATATTATTTTAAGGTGAGATGTTGAGGAGAAAATACCTCTCTCTAATGATAGGAACTATTTTGATGATATCTGTTGCGGGTGCTGTGACACCCGGCGCAGCTTCCGAGGGAGACGACCAGAAAATAGTTCTGGTCAGAGATATAGGGGAGAACGAAGACGTATCGGCGATAGAAGACGTTGGAGATGTGATAGATCGATACGGCAGTTATCTGCTGTTAGAAGCGCCTGAAATGGAGATAGAAGGACTAGAAGAGCAATACGATATCGATTGGCTGGAGCACCAGAACGAACTGAACGTGAAGGGACATGTGTTCGATACGAACGAAGGATATCCAGACTTCGACCCAGAACTGATGATAGACGAGTATGAAGAAGGAGAAAAAGGCATCTACATCGTGGATATGATAGGACCGGTCAACCCCGAGTGGAGAGAAAAACTGGAGGATCTCGGTGTTGAACCGATAAATTATCAACGCAACTATGCCTACGAAGTGCGGATGACTCCCGAACTTGCCGAAGACGTAGAAGAGCTATTCTTCGTCGATTGGGTCGGCATATATCAGCCTGAGTTCAAACTTGCTGAAAACCTAGAAATCAGTGAGATGATAAGTATCCGGCTTGTTGAAAATGCAAGCGATGAAACGTTCGATGAATTGGAATCTCTCATCCAAGTATACTCGACTACAGAATTAGCAACTTATGGAATACAGGTAATAGCTGAAGTAGAAGACAAATCTGTTTTCTCCCAGCTCGCTGGAATGAGAGAAGTATATAGTATTGACAATCATTTACTTGACATTGAATTCGATAGCGAGATAGCTACTCAGATAACAGGTGGAGGTGCGTGGATATGGGATCCTGATGATAATCCTAATGAGCCTTACAGAGAGTATGGTGAATACGGGTCATTAGTCAATCAATTAGGTTATACCGGAGAAGGAGTGACTATCGCTGTAGCAGATAACGGTTTTTGGGAAGAAGGTGAATTAGATGATTTTCAGGATAGAGTTGATGGCGGAGCTGAATATGAAGATGGAGAATGGATACAGGACCAGTGGGGAATAAATCGGCATGGAACTCATGTTGCTGGAATTGCTGCAGGAAATACTTTTGAGGGAACTAAGGAAACAGTAGATAGTTGGTTACATTATTGGTACGAAGAAAGAGATGACCGAGATCCCCCCAATAATGAAATCGAAATAGGAGATTATTATGCAGCACAAGGGGCGGCTCCTAATGCCAGACTTTATCTTCAAGATTTTGGAAAGCTCCCTACTGAAGAAGATAAAAATGTAGAAGATTTTTACTCTATTCCTCTAAATGCAGTTGAAAACTCAGATGCGTACATTCATACAAATTCATGGTTTGCTAGTGGGCTTGAGAATCAGAATGATGGCAAATATCTTGCACCCTCAGAAGCCTATGATAAAGCCGTACGTGATGCTGGTGGAAACAACCCGCTCATCATTGTTTCATCTGCGGGTAATGCGGGATATACCAAAGATGGATGGGAAGAAAGTACAATCGGTAGCCCTGGAACTGGAAAAAATGAAATAACTGTAGGTGCTACGGAAACTTATAATCCTGATTTATATATTGTAGAAGATTTAGAACCTGCGGAGGATTATCACGTACTTACTCCCTATGAATCCAATCCTAATACGATTTTGAAAGTAGATTATGAATTTAATGGCTATAGATATACAGGAGGTAGTTCCCTTGGATGGACAAATGATAGGCGGGTCAAACCAGATGTTGTAGCTCCGGGATCTGGAATACTATCCACTGATATGGAAAATGAAAATTATTGGGTTGAATGCGGGACTTCTATGTCAACACCAAATGTTGCAGGCCAAGCAGCTGTAATAGTAGAGTGGTACGAGGAACATTTTGGAGAAAAACCGAGTCCGGCTATGGTGAAAGCACTTCTAATCAATACTGCTGAACCTTTAGTATATGATGGATATTCAATACCAAATAAGGGTTTTGGCTGGGGTATGGTTAACCTAGCTGATTTAGTCCAAGTCCATCCATATGCTCCAAATTTCATCCTTGAAGATCAGAATGCTTTATTAGAGACTGGAGAACAGCACGAATATGCTGTGACCTATGAGAACGAATTGGAACCATTGAAGATAAGTCTAGTTTGGACAGACAAGGAGGCTTTAGTTGGAGATGATCCTACACTTAAAAACGATCTCAATCTAGAGGTCGTCGGACCTAATGGAGGTTCTTACAGAGGTAATGCGTTCGATGAAACCGGAGATGGCTACAGCGACAGTGGATTCACGTACCCCAATACAGATACCATGGAAGACTTTGACGGAAGCGGAGACGGCTGGGATGACAGGAATAACGTGCAGAATGTCTACATCCACCCGGACGAATTAGAACCCGGAACCTACACCATACGCATCATAGGAGAAAACATTCCAGAAGACGGAACGAACGATGGCTGGCCGGATCAGGATTACGCTCTTGTCGTTCAGAACGGCGAACAACAAGAACTATATCATGACGACGAAGATCACGATCTGATCAACCAAGGTGATTACATTGAAACAGGTGATCCACCTGGTCAGATAAGCAGGATTCAAGTGGAGATGGACTACGTCTTGGCGGCTGATGACGGGGCATGGATAGCCCTATACATCGATGATGATAAGGTTTGGGAGGATATGAGGACCGATCTCAAATCTCCTTCTGAAAGAAAAATGACACGGGTCTTTGAGATAGACCCTGAAGAGGAAGTCGAGCTAAAAGTAGTAGGAGACGGCTTAGGGATGTTTCCATATGTTGCTCTGCAAGAGATTACGATCAGTGCCCGTACGCTCTTCTCCAAATATACTTTGACCTTAGAGGCCGGATGGGGAGGAACAACAAATCCTTCTCCAGGGAGCTACACCTATTTGGACGGAGAAGAAGTCAATGTTGGAGCCATCCCTGGTACGGACTATGAATTCGACTATTGGGAAGGAGACTGTCCTCCACCAAAACAGTACAATCGCTACATAACCATAGAGATGGACGAGGACAAATACCTGAAAGCGCATTTCAGTTTGGAAGGCACTACCGACGAGTGACTTCCGGAATCTTCCTAAATCTACAACACCAAAACACCCTTTTCTTTTATATTATGATTTAAAAGAATTGATAACATCTCTTCAACTGGTTGACTTTAAACAAGGATTTTAGCACATGACATCGGTCTCAAACTTTTAGGATCTCGGAAGGAAATCATTCATCTCTTTCTCCCACAAAACAATTATATTTTTTCTTCTTTGCCGTATGCATGAACGGTTGGTGGAACAGTCTCGCAAGGGTAGATCTTTCTTCAGGAGAAGTCACGTATGAAGAGATAGGCGAAGGAATCCTCGAAGAGTACATAGGGGGTAGAGGCTTGGGAGCCCGCCTATTGGTCGAGGAAATAGATCCCAGTGTGGACCCACTTCAGGATAACGTCTTAGTCTTCGCTGCGGGACCCCTCACCGGAACTTCCGTACTCACTTCGGGCCGGTTCTCCGTGACTTCTAAATCTCCTCTTACCGGTACCATGGCGGATTCAAACGTGGGCGGTTCCCTGGGGAAGGAATTCAAAAGAGCCGGTATAGACGCCCTGCTGGTCGAAGGTGAAGCCGAAGAGCCCGTCCAGATCGAGATAACTGAAGAGGAGATAAACGTGCTAGAGACGGATCTTTGGGGGCTTGAAACCTCCAGGACCGTTCAAAACTTAAAAGGTGAAAGCGCCGTGATCTGGCCGGCTGGGGAGAACGAAGTCAAGTACGCCTCTATAGTTACCAACGGCCATAGGGTCTTCGGGAGAGGAGGCCTAGGAGCGGTCATGGGGAGCAAGAAGTTGAAATCTGTAACTGTTTCCGGATCGAAAAAAGTTCCCGTAGCGGATGAAGATGCTTTGAAAAAGTACGTGAAGAAAGCCGCTTCGAAGATAGACTCGTCTCCGGTAACTTCGAGAGGTCTGAAAAAGTTCGGCAC
>PWHU01000006.1 GCA_003555395.1 Thermoplasmata archaeon | reverse complement strand
TCTAGCGTGGTGGGCTTCCGCTGAACCTTCTATAGGTGACGGGCGAAAGGCAGATTACTTCGTGGCCGAACTCGGCAGAACCGCGCTCGATGAAGAAGAGAAGTACGAGGTACAGGAATACGGCGTTTATGGTACCGTGGTGACAGAAATCGAATCTTGAAAACAGAATCAGTATTTCAAAAATCTAGTCTGTCATGATCACTTTTCCTCGTCCAGATCGGCACCGCAGGCCCAACATTTGTTTATACCGGGTTCTAGCTTGTTGTTACAAACCGGGCATCTCTTTGTGACTTCTTCTTCAGTTTCTTTTGCATCTTTTGGATCTTGTTTGTCTTGGTCTGTCATCTCACTTTCTGTATCCAGCCATATACCATCTTGGGCTTCTGGACTCGGTTCATCTTCCAACATCTTCGTGACTTCATTCTCAAGTTCCTCTTCATCTGGTTCCTCATCGTCCAATTCCCCTCTAGGCGGTTCCTCTTCAGGCGGTTCCTCCAGACCACCACTCTCAGTGAAGGATTTTACCTCCGCATAATCCCTTCCACAAGCTATACAGTTACCTTCCACCATGATACAATCGTTGTGATAAGTCTTTCCACAGCGGCATTTTAATTCACTATCTGGGTCGATCGGGCTTTTACAGATCCTGCACCTATCGTAAGATGATTTAGGGCTATAAGTACTAGACATGCCTGCTACCGCGGCGGCTCCTCCTGAGCTAGGTGGGGGTGGAGAAGAGGAGGATTGGTATCTAGAATGAGATATAGATGATATCCCCGGGGCCCTCTCCTCTCTATTCTTTTTTAGGTCCTCTAATTTTTGGCCTTTCTGCTGCCTGATCTTCGAAAACTTAGATTCTTTAACGGGCATCAGCTTTTCGTGTTCCTCTCTGCGTTTTTTCCAGTGTACGAAAAGGCCTATCAATACTACTGCGATAGGTATTGGAATGAAGTACCACCAATTGATCCCGACGTATCCTACATGAGTTCTCGATTCAAATTGATTACCAGCGACATCTTCCGCGATCACCCGATAGTTGACATCGCTGAAGCCGACTTCGTCTCCAGGTATCGTTGCTTTATATTCGCCGTCTGATCTCTCCATCTCTTTTTCTTTCCAGCCGCCGTCAGATTCATAACGAAGGATCACTTTTTCGAGAGAGCTTTCTCCACTGCCTATAGACGCTGTAACGGTCATCTCATTGTTCCAGACAGTATCCGTGGTGTCAACATGGTTCAAAGAAGGAGATGTCATATCTATCTTTAGCCATTCGGCTTCTCCTATCTCGTTCAAATTACCGGCTTCATCCATGACTCTTAAACCGAGGTGAAACTGTCCCTCTTTATCTATTTCAAAACTTCCCTGGTAAGATGTCCAATCTGAGTCCGTTCCCAATCTGTATTGCACCAGTTCTATTCTTGATCCACCTCTATCATCTACGAATATGCTCACTTCGGGAGGTGAAGTATACCATCCGCTCGGTTCTGGCTCCGTTATGGTGAAATCGATCTCCGGCTTCAAAGTATCGACTTTTATATGTGATGATCCTGCCTCACTTTCCTCCGAACTCTTTAAGCCGGCTCTGTTCTCCGCTAGATATTCGACGGTATGTTCACCGTCCTCGAGCGTTATCTCCACTTCGTCGTTTTGGACGGTCTGCCAATCTCCTTCTCCGGTATCGTTGATGATCCTGAAGCTTATGGATGATATCCCTGAGATACCGTCCACAGCGTTTATAGTTACAACGGGTTCCTCCACATGCCAGTCGTTTTTGCCTCCCGGGCTGGGAGATATAAATTCCACAGAAGGCGGCGTAGCGTCTATCTTTATGCTCTCTACATTGTCCTGCTCCACGTTACCCGCCATGTCCACCGCTCTATAGCGAAGG
Source organism: Thermoplasmata archaeon (assembly GCA_003555395.1). Classification (GTDB taxonomy): domain Archaea; phylum Thermoplasmatota; class Thermoplasmata; order Halarchaeoplasmatales; family Halarchaeoplasmataceae; genus Natronoplasma. The sequence continues at coordinate 21,074 of PWHU01000006.1, read as the reverse complement.
TCGGTTTCACCTTCCGTATCGATAGTGATGCTTCCGCTTTCACCTTCTATCACCTGCCATTCGTCGTTCAAACGGTACTCTATATAATCTATTCCGGAAAGTTCGTCGTCGGCGTTGAAAGTCACTTCGACTCCGCCTGTATACCAACCACCTTTACCTTCAGGCCCGTCTATGGAGATATGACTTTCGGGTTTCGTATCATCTATCTTGAAGGTTTTATATTCCACGTTTTCCTCGTTACCCACGTTATCTATTGCGTAAAAGCCGACTTCGTTCGTTCCCTGGTCATAAACTGTGATGCTTCCCTCGGAGCCTCCTATCTCACCCCAGGAACCTCCATTCACATTGTACCTTATACGATCGACTCCTGAGTGCAAGTCTTCCGCGGTGAACAGTATCTCTACCTCGCTGCGGTACCAGCCGTTTTGTGGGCCTTCTCCTTCTAAGCTTATCGAACTATCCGGAGGGTCCTTGTCAACGTAAAAAGAGTATTCTCTAGAGGTTTCCTCGTTTTCCGCGACATCTTTTGCGTATACATGATAATCCACTTCGGCTCCGTGAGCCTGGTCGGGTATATCGCCGCTGTACTCGTCTCCACCTATAGGATCCATGGATGTACTCTGCCAGACATCTCCATCGATCCTATACCTTATCTCAATAGAGTTCTCGTCCACCCCGCTGTGCTCGTCTGTAACGGTCGCTCTTATGGTGTAGGGCCCATGGCCCTGCCATTGTTCTATCTGTTGAAGTTCGATATCGGGAGGATTCGTGTCTACATAGTAATTTATGTCGATCTCATTTAAAACAGGCGTGTTCTGACCCTCGGAAGTCTGGAATGAAGCTCTATACTGGATGTACCTGTCCACAGGGCTCTGCACTTCGCCTCCATCGTTGGCCTCTTCCCAATCGGACCAGCTGTTACCGTCGGGGGACGTTCTAGTTTCTATTGTGAGGCCGGTCCCAGAAGGTTCGTCCGAACTCCAGCTGATGGTTCCGAAATCGTACATCCCCGGACCGGTGTCGTGAACGCTCGATATCAGAGTTCCTGAGTCCTCGTGAGTTTCTACTATCGCCTCCATGGTCGTGATCACATCGTCATCAATCCATTCCATGGTCTGTGGATCGGAGGTTATCTCGCCTTCGTAAAGGTATCGACCATCCTCACCAGTAAACGCTATGGAACTAAGCGCGCCCAATGTGTATTGTCCCAACCTGTCATCTTCCTGTACTGGGATAGGTTCGTCGCTGAGATCCCATGTTTTTATGGTCCAAGGATCCGGATCGAAGGTCTCTGTTTCAGCGGCGAAAAATTCGTTTTGTTCACCGGTGGGCCTTAGTATTTTGAGCTTAAAAGCCGACGCATACTCACCAGCGACAACAGTAAACTCAATTATCTCTCCTCCTCTCTCAAATTCAAAATCCTGTCTACCAGAGGACCTGGTCCATCCACCCTCCCAATAATAATCACTAGGCGACTCCGCAGCCCCCACCTGGAACTCGTACGTATCCAGCATCACCTCTCCGGGAGATGAACTCGTATCCAGATCGGTAGTGTCTCCCGATTCGAAATCAGCCTGGGTGGTCTGAGTCCAAGTTTCCATTGACAATACATCCTGCTCCTCCTGCTCCATCGAGGCAGAAGCTGGAGTTGGTGAAAATAAACCTACAAGTAGGGAAGACAGTAGAGTCACTATGATCAGGAGCAGCAAATATCTTTCGAACGATCTTTCTATCATACGTTCGACTCCTTTTTTTCTAACGCATAATTTATAGGGGTTAGTAAATTATATATTTGTTTTCAGGCTATTTATGCTTTTTGTTTTTATTCGAGTTTTGGACCAGGGATCTGTAAAGTTGTTACAACTTAACTCAGTCCATGAAGATGAAAGTGTGATATTGGATCTCACCGTTGACTATCAATTGGGACCTTACGACCCTGAACCCTTCTCCAGAAACAAGGTCTAAAAATCTATTTTCTTCGTCGAGGCTCTCCAATTCAGTCTCATTGGTTACGTAATCTATATTATCAGGGTTCCATAGATGGACTCTATCGGTGTTTTCCGCGGTGAAATCCGACGAAGCTATCTTGCCGTTAGCTTCCAGGTTAACGTCGGTAGAAGTGATACGTATATCGTAATAATCTCCATCCACCTCAACCGGGAGCGTTATCGCCGATGCGTTCTCTCTGAATGTGAAATATACTGAAGAATTGGAATGTGTATTCGATAGTTCGTTCACCCTAGCGGATATCTCGTTGGCGATGCTTTTCAACTTGTTCTCCTCGATATTATCTCTTGCAGTCGAAAAAACGAATATGGAAAAGATCACCAGCGACATGGTGAATATAGAAACAATGACCTTCGATAGTGCCCAATCCAACATATTACCACTCTAATACATCCAATTCTATGTAATAATCGTTCGCTTCGCCGTCTCCGCTAAGATCGAATTCGACCGGCCTTTTAGTCATTGATATCCTTTGTTCCCCTCCAGATATGACCAGGGTATCGTTTTCTGGATTCGCCATCGGTATACCTTTCCGACCGTGGGTCACCAGTATAGAATGTTCAGATTCCTCACGCAGTTTATAATATATGGCCCTTGTATCTACAGATCCTGAGAGAGGCGCTCCTACTCTAACATATTCCGTTTCAGGGGGGAATTCAACTTCTAGGACGGTGCTTGCGTTCACACCCTGTATGTACACGCTCTCCACGGCGGAAGCGATCTGGTTTACTTCCTGAGAAAGTTGTTCCTCAGCACTCCTCGTCCTGTAATAAGATAAGGCGGAGAGCATCATGGGTATGGCTATGGCCAGAACGATGGCTATTATCAATAGTCTGAAGGGGTAATCCATAACTCCTTCCTCTGACCTCTTCAGCCTCTTCGGTCCAGTTCTTTCTTTTCCTTTTCCATCTTTATCCATCTGTTACTACCTCTTATTTTCTCCATATTCTTCCTCAAGATCAGCACCACAGGATTGACATCGTTCTGAGCCCGATTCGATCTTATTATCGCAAATGGGACACTCAGTTGGTTTTCCTTCACCCGTCTCTTCCTTTTTTCCTTCAGCTTTTTCCCTCTCATCTTCTTCCGTTATTTCCTGCATTTCTTCCTCTTCATCTTCAGTTTCTTCTTCAAGCCCACTATCAGTTTCCTCTTCAGTCTGTTCGGCCTCTTCCTTTTTTTCCTCCTCGCCTAGTTCGACTCCGCAGGCCCAGCATTTATCGGCATCCGATTCGATCTTATTATTGCAAACGGGGCACTCACTACGTTCTTCGACCTCTTCAGGTACTTGCTCTTCTTTCTCGGTCCCTTCATCACTTTTCGTGTCCATGGCAGTCTCTTTCATCTCTTCGGCCTCTTTTTTAACTTTCTCCTTTGATTCAGTGCTTGTCTTGTCCGCTAAAATCTTTATGTTTGGCTCTTCTTCTGCTTCCTCTTCAGGCTCCTTTACAAGAGATTCACCACAGGATGGGCACTCGTCAACATCGGTAGATATATTTGCACCACAGAGCTCACATTCCTCTTTCTCCTCTTCCGCTTCACTATCATCTTTTTCCTCTTCACTTTTTCCTTCAGTGAAAGATGTTACCTCCGCGTAATCATTTCCACATTCCGGGCAGTCGCCTTCGACCATCAGACAGTCTTTGTGATAAACGCTCCCACATTCACATATCAACCCTGTCTCTTGATCAGTCGAGCTGCTGCATATGCTGCACTTCCGTTCAGAGGATTTATTTGACCCTGAAGTTATTCCCGCTCCTACTCCGATCATATTACCTTTAGATGAGGTTGGAAAAGATGATTCATGGCTAGCCGGCCTTTCTTGCCTCTCCGCCCTCTCACGCTCCAGATCTTTCAACTTTTCATCCCTCTTCTCTCTGAGCTTTGAGAACTTAGATTCTTTAACAGGCATGAGTTTTTCATGCTCCTCCCTGCGTTTCTTCCAATAAACGAAAAGGCCTATCAATACTACTACGATAGGTATAGGGATGAAATACCACCAGTTTATACCGACATGCGCCACCCTTGTTTCAGTTTCCTGTACGTTACCCGCGCCGTCCCTGATAATTATCCTATAATCTACGTCGCTGAAGCCCACTTCGCTGCCAGGTATGGTTGCGGTGTATGTGCCATCCTCCTGACTCATCTCCATCTCTTTCCAACCATCTCCTGATTCGTATTCTAAAATGACCGCTTCGATACCGCTGTTATAATCCCTAGCATCTACCGATATCGTGAGATCATTTCTCCATACGGTAGAGCTAGCTGCAGGTGAGTCTATGATGGGTCTTTCGAGATCGATCAGATATTCAAAATCGTCTAAAATAATATTTCCAGCAACATCTTCTACTAAGAGTTCCACTTCCAATGCGCCGGACAAATCGACTTGGAACGTCACGTTCATCTCGGAAATATCGCCTGTGTTAATATGGGTTTCGTTTTCCCATTCACCGTCTCTATATATGCGACAGCTGATCAAACTGACTCCTGATATATCGTCATCAGCTTCTACCTCTATAACACCCAATGTATCTATCCATCCTTGATCATGAGGAGGATCTGTCGAAAAATCTAATTCGGGAATAGACGTATCGACTTTGATCTCCATCTCTTTAACGTCGGTTTCTCTTCCGGCCTCGTTGACGCTGTAATACCCCAATATATGCCTTCCACTTCCAAGGGTAAAGGTTCCGTTGTATTCAACCCATTCCTCTTCATCGCGAGTTCTGTAATTTATGTGAGATACTCCTGATATATCATCTTCCGCGTTCAATTCAACTTCGGCCGCAGTCAGGTACCAACCGTCTCTTCCCTCTTCACCGCTTACTCCAGCTTCTACGGAGGGATCCTCCATATCTATCTTGATCTCCGTATCATCGCTCTCTTCGTTCCCTGCCTCGTCGAAAGCACGATATTGCACCAGGTGTACACCGGACTCATCCAAAGTTATATGTGTATCATAAATGAGCCACTCACCGTCGTTTATCCTGTACTCTATCCTATCTAAATCGGAGTTTTCATCTTCTGCGGTAATCTCTACGTCGATCTCATCTAGATACCAATCGTTCTCGCCTGACGGTTCGGGTTTTATGAACTCGATAGTAGGGGGTTCGAGATCGATCTTTACCTCTACTGAATTAGGGCTTTCCTCGTTGCCGACTCTATCGACGGAATAATACTCTATTTCATGGATACCCGACTCATCCAACACGATCGGCTCCGAATATTCGGTCCAGTCGTTATCGCCTTTCCTGTATTCTGTATGATCTACTCCGGAATATTCATCTTCGGCCTCTAATTCAACTTCGACCGAACTCAAGAACCAATTATCTTCGCCTTCTTCACCTGATAGCAGAGCTTCTGTTCCCGGTGGTTGTTTATCGATATTGAACGCATAATAATGACCGTCGTCGGGGGAAGTTGCGGTTATACCTGCATTATTTTGCGCCTCGATGTAATACATCACTTCTGTAGAGTGATCAAGATCGGGTATATCTGCCTCGTAAATATCGTCACTCGTATGCGCCGTGGACAGTTCATCCCAACTCCCACCACCGTCCGTACTGTAATGAACTATCGGGTTCTCCGCTAGACCACTACCTCCGTCCATGACTTCGGCCGTTATCGTGTAATCGCCTTCACTCTGCCACCCATCTATAGGCTCGTGGAGTATCTCTGGAGGATCTTCATCTACTCTATATTCTATGCTCACGCTGTTAAGAACAGGCGTCTCTTTGCCAGTATCCGATTGGAACGTAGCTCTATACTGTATATATTGATGATCATCGTCTCCGGGGACTTCACCCCCATCTTGGGCCTCTCCCCATTCCGTCCAATCATTCCCGTCGGGAGATGTTCTTGTCTCCATTGTAAAGGACGATCCTTGAGGCACATCCACATCCCAACTGATACTCTCCCATTCATACATGTGTTCTCCCGCGTCATGGATTTTTGATTCTAAGACGCCGTGGTCACGGTGAGTTTCTATTTCCGCTTCCATGGTCGGTATGGGATCGTCATCTTCTGTGAGATGATCCATCACTCTCGGCGAATCGGTTATCCTACCGTCATATCCCCAATAACCGTTCTCGCCCGTCAAAGCCACCGCCGCAAGATCTCCGTAAGGGTATAATCCTAGATAATCCGATCTTTCGATGGGAATATCCAGATTAGCCCACTCTGTGATACCGCCGTGAGTCGGTGAAAACGTTTCAGACTGGGCTGCATAAAATTCCTCATCCGTTCCGGGTGTCGCTCCGTCCGGGTCCGTTGGGCGGAGAACTTTCATCTCAAAATCTGCAGCGAGGTCCGGATCATCCCCTACATTTATCCTGAACTCCCTGATGGTGCCGCCTCTGTTCGCTTCAAAACGTGTATCACAGGTTGTCTTGGTCTCTCCCGAACCCCAGGCGTAATATCCTCCTCTGCCATCTTGGGCTGCCGCCTCTGCCGCTCCGATCTGGATCGTGTCCGTGTCGAGCTTCACCTGTCCCGGTGTCGAGTCAAGATCTAAATCCTCGATATCGCCCTGCTCAAAATCGCTCTGGGACCACTGCTCCCATGCAGTCACAGTTCTGATCTCGTCCTCTCCAGAAGGGAGATGGTTATCCCGGGAAAGGAAGGTCCTTGCTTCAGCGAGGCCTCCATGTGCGAAAAAAGGTGACCAAAACGACGAAAAGATGAAAAATACTATCAATGCGACGAAAAAAAGAGTGAACACGAAAGACTTCTCGGCATTCAAACATTTCTGCATTTTATCTTCCATCAAACCACCATATTGAACAGTTTTGACCTGTTCAATCGTCTCTTTTAGATATAGAGTGAACGATGAATACTTAAAGATTTTGGGAGTGCGATCTTGATAACCCACAATATCTAGAGCAAGATTTCCTATCTATATAAAAAATAAAAGGGGAAAAGGTCCCTTTTCGTCCTCTCTAGGGTCGTTCGACCCATATAGAACTTGAGACCGATTCAGTTCCTATCAAGCCTTCGTAGGTGGCACTCAGTTCGATCTGCGCATGATTTTCGTTCTGGAGTAGTCTGCAGCCATCCAAAGATAATTCGGCCATTCCGGATGCGTTGGTCGTAGCTACCGAACTGACTCCGGCACCAGTAGCCTCTATATCTACACCGGCCATAGGACTGCCGTCCTCGTCGTATGCGGTCACAACTAGAAATTCGTCATAACCTCTTTCCGGCCGGAGCGTGTTAGATTCGTCGTCAGGATCCGGTCTCTCTGATCCCATATAGTAAGCTCTACCGTCCTCATATATCTCTTCTGCGATTATCCTGTCGTATGTCTCGTTAGCATCACCGTGAGCCACTGAATGTATCCTCAGGTCATCTATCTTCGGCTCGGTAGTCACCATGAATCCAAGTATCGCCGCTAGAGATATCGCTGCTATGATCACTATCAACAGTATATAGAGAGGGATACCCATTATCTGGGCGTCTTCGTTATCCTTTATGTTTCGGGGGGGTAGCGAATCCATTTTTTCTTACCTCAATATTATCCAATGCATTGGAACAATATATATTTTCCTGTGTTTCTGCACATCAGACCATGCCGCCTAAGAATGTTTCTGCCAGTAGTGCGGAAATGGTATAGAGTGCCATAGAGAGGGGCAAAATTTTAACCACTTCCATCTTCCTGCTGGCCCAATCCTCTCCACTTTCTATCCCTACGGTAAAAAAGACCGTCAAGAGAACCAAAGTCACCAGGTATATACCTACAACCATAGAAAACGTGAAACCGCCTATGGGGACATCCTCTCCGATGATGCGCCCTGCCATCCCCGCCATCGGGCCCTCCAGGTCGATCTCGGCGAAGTAACCTGCGAGTATGACGTAAAGAACCGCAGTTATCCCCATGACAAGAGGGGCTATGAATTGTGCCGTAACTTTCATCATCCCCGTTATCTCCGTCATCCTGCTCTTCATCTCCTCCTCTATGTTCTGAAGCTCGGTAAGATATCCTGATATCCTCACCAGCGTATCTCCTGCGGTCTGCGGATCTTTTTTGATAGATCTTGAAACGATGGTGGTTGTTGCCGTTATCATCTGAGAAGGATTCTTTTCAAGCACACCTCCACTGGCGAACAACACGTCATGAAGTGACCTCCTAGTGACATGCAGAGAGTAAGATATCTTCTCAAACAACACACTGATACTGGAAGAATGGATACTTTCTGAAACCTTTTCGAAGGCTCTTTCGGGTGGATCTCCCCTGCTTATGTATCCTCCTAAGTGGAATAGGGCGTTGGGAAAGTTGTTCTCCATCTCCAAGAGATTATCTCTCTGCTTATACGGAAAATAGGAAGTGAAGAAACAGTATATCGTTATAGCCACCGCGATACCCCACAGAGGAACTATAGATATTAGGTATGAATAGTCATGTCTCCAGTAAAATCCTAAAAATACTAAAGGCGCTCCTGCACCTAGAGAAGCCGCTATGACCATTTGTTTTTCTCTATCGGTAAGAAGATCCGGTAGAGAAAGAGGGGCTCTCATAGTCGGCCTGTAACCCAATATGTGTATCGAATAAGTTAAGAAACCCAAAGGTATGACCACGTTCAGCAGAAATATTATCATCTCCGCCGTGGTCTCTCCGATGGCCAAAACGGGCAAAAGCGCAGCTAAAAGCAGCGGTAATATGCTGCCTAAAGAGAACAAGCCCATGGCCGGTACGGTCAATGATTCTGCGAAAGTCCTCATCTTGTTCTCCGTTCCCTGTACCGCTATCTCGTTAGCCTTTTCTAGGGAACGATTTATCTCCTCTTGAGTCTCCTTATGGGCCGCATTCCTGATGGTGTACAGACTCCTTCTGAATTCTGGGCTCCATTTACCCCATTCATCTGCGAAGGCCATCAGAGCGTCTTCGATCTTGCTGTATTTTCTCATCTCTACATCCCATATTATCTTCCTCAATTCCGAAGCCAGGGGCTCTTCAACACTGTCTGCAGCATACTCTATCGCCCTTGACAGATTAGGTGTTAAAGACATAGCCATGATCATGTAATTGATCGCTTCCGGCATACGACCTATGGATTTTGCCCTTCTCCTTTTAGCCATATAGCGTGGTAAATTCATCACCACCCCTATGACCAAGATCGGTAAGATTATGAGAGGCATCAGCGTGGTCAATTTGAATATGAAAGGGATACCGGTAAAAAATAGGATGTAAATGAATGCTGCGATGGATATGAAGAAAACTATAATCCCCAAAAGGTAGGCAAAATATCGAACTTCAAAGGGTTCTGCATCGATCTGTGCGAATTTTATCGAACTCTTGAACTCGTCCTTTTCCAGGGCATCCATCTCTTTCTCGTGATCTCTCAACGCTAGTTCGTATCGATGTTTAGCTCGTTTAAATTTGGGACTGCCCGGTGAATGTTTCTTTCGGATCTCTTTGAACTTCTCTTTCTCCTCTTCTACCTCTTGGTCGAGTTCTTTAGCTTTTCTCTTCCGTTTCTCTTCTCTCTGCTTTCTCAGCTCCGAGAGATCTAAATTGAAGAGGTCGCTCGCGAACTTGCAGCCTTTCGTGAAAAGACCTTTTTCTTCATCTCGATTCGACGCAGGCATCTCAGAAACTCTCCTTGAACCATTCTTTCCAATCTTTTACAAGTTCGTCGTAATCCACTCCGCCGTAAAGTTCTATCTGATTTTCCAACAGATACCAAAATTTAGTATTGTATTCTGGAACGTAGTTCGATTCTAACAATTCCAGTCTGCCTTCTTCTCTAGCTCTATCAACGACGGCGGCCTTCACTAAAGCTCTCGCTCTGATATTTTCTTCTACTTCCTCAATCGACATATCCCAATCGTCAGCTATCTCGGTGAATATCTCTGAAGCCTCACCAAAATACTCCGTCTTCTCCAGAGTGTCGTTTTCGGAAGAATAAAGCATCAGGTCATTAAATAAATCCTTGCCTCTATCTAATCCTATGTCAGCATCGACCGAAGATGGAATGTTATCCTTGACCACTTCAGATATATGGGTAGTCTTTCTCACCAGTCGATGCAAACCTTTAGGCCTTCTGTAATTACACATGATCACGCCGTCAGTAGCGGCAAAGGATTTCGGTGATATGTTCAGGTCGTAAACAACTCGTTCGTAAACGGCTTTGGGAGAATCAGCATGGATGGTTCCCATTACGGCGCTGCCCGCCGTACCGGCCCTCATGGCCTCGTACAGCGTCCTTGCTTCTTCGCCTCTAACCTCTCCCATCACTATGGCCGACTCACCCAGCCTTAAAGAAACACGGAGAGAATCCTCAGCGCTCATCTCGCCGAGACTTCCGAGTCCGCTTGACTGCACGTGCATCGACTGTACTTTATAACCTTCCTCTTTGAGGGCGGAACAGGGCAACTCCAGCGTATCCTCTATGGTCACTATACGTTGACTCGGAGGGAACTCGAACATCAAAGCGGAACAGAGTGATGTTTTTCCGGCGCTCCTGGGACCCGCGACCAAAAGCGTGGCGTTACCGTCTATAAGGAAGGAAAGTAGACCCGCAGAGAGAGGGGAAATACTTCCCTGATAAATCAATCTCAGGAGTGTCCATGGATTAGGCGAGTGCCTTCTGAAAGTTATAGAAACACCCTCGGGGGAAAGCGGCTCCCCTATGACAGTCGCTCTAGTTTTATATTCTTCGAGATTGCACTCTAGAACCGGTCGTGCCTCAGAGAACGCTCTACCGCTCTCATACTGCAGTCTCGAGATGATTGAGTCTGCGCTCTCCTTGGTGAGAGCTATGTTGGTAACACATTTAGAAGGAAGAGATTCTTCCAGATCCGTAGAAGATATTATGGTGTATATTTGACTCTCTTCTACCGGCGCATCTATATAAACGTCGGTAGTTCTCGTATCCCTCAACAGTATCTCGACTATACCAAGACCTACGGTATACCTCGAGAGTATGTTGGACAACATCCTTACTCTAGCTAGTTCTTCTGAACGTGTTCTGCCGAGGTTGACTTCTTCGAGGTTAGCGTACTTATAGATCAACCTGTGACCTTGTTTTTTGGCATATTCTCTTATAAAAGTAGGTCTATGTCCCTTTTCTCTGCCGGGATAATGATCCAATATCTCTTCCCGTGCCAGAGATATTATCTTTTTCTGACCTGGGGGCAGTGTATACTCCAACGGTTCGAGATGATAAAGCGTTTCGGTTTCGCCAGGTAGTCGGTAAAGCGTGATCTTGGTTTCTTCGACCAGATACTCTTTAACTTTTTCCGCACCTGGGGGAGGTCTTAGTACAACCCAAGAAGAAGAGAACTTGGGTTTTACCCTCTGGTATGACTGAAATATGCTCTTGAATTTTCTTTTCAAATCGTGGTCCGCTTTGCTGGTCACCAATGAGGAGCCATCCGAAACCATTTGAGCTCTTGATTCCATATATATACATCTCCAATTTTTTGAAGGATCTTAATTTTTAAGTTGTAAAGTTGATCTTATTTATCTTTCTGTAGCAGCTTCTTCCCCTATCTCTCTCATTGTCATCTTATATAGCTTTTCATATTCTTTTTTCAGATAATCTAGATCTTCTAAAGTCGAATATGTGCATTCTTCACATTCAGAATGAGTGTTCTGTGACCTATCGATCTCACGTATTATCCTGTTGAACTCCATCTCATATTTTTCTATACCCTGGGAGAACTTGTTATAAAGCCTAGAGAACACATTGGAAGGATTGAACGTGCATCCGTGACATTTCAGTTTCTTCTTATCTTTATCGGATAGATAATCAAAGTACCTTTCAACAGGGTCTCTCATGGTAAAATCCTCTATGCTGTCCATAAAGTCCACGAGATTCCTCAACACATCCATGGACGGACCGAAATACTCCGTATCCTCATAATGAGAGAGTACTAGTGTGTCTACTCCCATCTCGTCGGCCATTATCTCCAAAACGGAGGTCAAACATTCTTGATCATTCAGCGATGGTGCCTTATTGCAATCCGTGCACTCCAAAACAAGACGCTTTTTCGAGCCGCTCTGATCTATGTGATAATCACATCCAAAAAGGTCTTCCTCTTCCTCCCCACCCAACCCCATCAAACCTTTGACGCCCTTTTTTCTCTTAGCCATGTTCTTACTTATTAGGGAGGTTGTTAATAAATATTTATTCTTTATTCCTTGATAGCCGCGTTATTTTCAAGTAGAAATTTTATATACCTTCATGTCAGTAGATTAACCATATGGATACCGCTGCCCACATAATGATACCACTGATCATACTTCTAGCTTTAAGGGTGGACACTAGGAAAGTTTTGTTGATGCTTCCCTTTGCCGTAGTGATGGACTTAGATTTTTTTATCCCTGGAGCTCACAGGATGGTCTTCCATAATGTATGGATCGTCGTAATAATCCCCGTTCTAGTTATTTTATACTTGGATAGATTTTATCCCAAGTATCGAAGTTACGGTCTCATAGCCTTTTTCTACCTTCTTTCTCATCTCGTCTTGGACCTTGCAGACGGGGTAGCACTCCTATATCCGTTTGTCACGGATTTTTATTACTTCGAAGCTGAGATGTTCTTTCAATTCATCGGACCAGTGCCTATCCCTGATTTTTCCATAAACTACGGGACGATATTGGCGGAGGAAACGCAGATAGTAAGGGAGACCATGACAGCTGGAGATACCGCTACGCAATACGCGAGCGTCTCTGAAGTATCCTCTGGTCTTTTCTTAACGTTGATCGTGGCGGCTTTCATGTACTATGAAAAAAGTTTCAAATTCCTGAAAGAGGTTTGGGACCTCTTTGTAGATATCATATCCTATTTTGTAGAAAGACTTAAAACCCTATTTAAAAAGTAATCTTTGATCGGAGGAAAAGGAGATGAGCACATCTTTGAAGAGAACTGTAACCCTGACTTTGGTCCTACTCTTGATCAGTTCTGTGCCTGCAGTTTTGGGAGGAGACCGTCCTCGAGCCGGAGCGGATCTCTCAGATGACGAGCCGGCAGAATTCGAGATAAAGATAATCAATTATACAGAACAGGTCACTGTCGGAGACGAAGCGGAGATCGAATATAGAATAGAGAACACAGGGGGCGAGAGCGATATACAGTCCATCGATCTTTATGTTGACGGTGAAAAGGAAAGATCGGTGTATAGGCAGGTTCTGTTGAATCCCGGAGACTCTTTAAACGGTGCAGCGAATTGGCACGCTCTGGTCGAAGCGGGCGAGTACGAGATAAGATTGGAGAGCGAAGATCACCATGATTCCGTGAACATCTCAGTTGAGGAAAGAAAAGAACCGTATTTTGCACTAGACATATTAGAACCAAAAGAGGGAGACGGATTCCTAAGAGGGAGTGAAATAGCGGTAGAATACAAGATCTTCAACCTCGGTGGTACTGAAGGCGAACAGAAGATCACTCTGCAGGTTGAAGGGGAAGAGATGGACGGAGAAACGATAACGCTCGAAAAGGGAGAAAACCATACGGGCGAATTCATCTTGGAGTTGAAGGAGGAAGGTGAACAGGAACTCTCTATCTCCAGCGATGACGATCATCAAGAGGTGAGGATAGGAGTAAGGGAAGACCCAAGAAGACACTCGTGGATACTCCTTGTGGTAGCTGCAGCCGTTGGGAGCATCGCCCTGTTAGGTGTTTATAGAAAAAAAGATGAGTTATATTAGATACTGTGAAAGATTTTATCTCCACCGGCCTCTCACAATTCTTTTTTGTAGTAGATCACAACGCCGATGATCATAGCTGTCACAAAAAGAGGTAAAGTGAATCCTGGGATACCGCCTTCTTCCTCCACAGAGACGGTAACAAGATCTCCGTCGTCTTCACTATATATCGTGAGGTCATATTCGCCGGCTTCGTCCGTGCTCCAGCTGAACTCGTCGGTGGAACTTTCACCGCCATCAAGGCTTATCACTCTGCTATCTTCTAATTCGCCGTTGACAAGGAACTCTATCCTCTGCTCACCTTCTACCTCACCCACGTTGGTGACCCTGTATTCGACCACCACTGTTTCGTCTTCTTTGACCTCTGCATCGTGATCTATTATATCTACTTCAAAAAGTGCGTCCTTCAAAACAGCCACTGAGATCTCGGCTTCATGGTTATCAGTTGCTACTTTTAGGCTTCGCTCACCGACTTCTTCTTCGCTGGTCTCCCATGTAAATACTCCTGCATAGACGCCTCCGACACCTATATTTACATCCGTCTCATTTTTCAGCACTTCTCCTTCCACGATAAAGGCGATGTCCTGCTCACCTTCTACCTCGCCGGTGTTGTCTACCCTATATGTGATGCTTATCATGTCGCCCTCGACTACTTCCTCGTCGTAGTCGTAGATGCTCACTTCAAAATAAGCTCCTTTCAATACAGTGACTCTCACCTCGTCAAAATCATCTTCGCTCACCAAGACAAGATCAAACACTCCTGTTTCATTTTCCTCGGTCTCCCATGAAAATTCGTCGGTGAAATTATCTCCAGGAGAAAGACGGAGCCTTTCACTTCTAGAGAAGACGGATCTACCTCCTTCATCATATATATCAAATTCAACATCCTGCGTATCTTCTTCAGTACCTCTGTTCTCCACTTCGTATCCGATAGCGACCTCGTGGCCCTCGATCACCTCCTGGTCGTAGGATGTGATCTCCACTGCAAAATAAGCCCGCTTTTCTGCTACGACCTTGATCTCGACTTCGTCGCTGTCGCTTTCACAAGATACTTGGATATCATAGTCCCCGGGGGTCTTGGCGGTCCAAGTAGAATGCATCTCGATCTCCACTTCCGGCTGTAAGGTCACCTCGTGCTCCTCCCCGTAAACTGCTTCCCTCTCTTCATCGAAAATTATTAACTCTACATCTTGGGTCTCTGATTCCTCGCCCGTGTTTTCGACCATGTATTCTACCTTTATGTCTTCGCCCATACTGAATTCGGTTCCATCCCCTGGCTCGGTTATATCCACTTCAAAATTTTTCAATCCAGGTGTGTCCTCTAAAAGCATTTTTTCAGAGGGAGCATTATCCTCGCTCAGTAGATCAACGGCTCCTAAAGAAAAAGACATTGATACGAGACAAAAAAGCAAAAGTATAGCGGCGCAAAGGTTCCTCCTCCTCTTTTTTTTATAACTCATGATATGAATTAAAGGATATCAATTTATAAAGTATTTTCGTTCTGCACTTCACGTATCATCTAAGAGTGACTGGATACACTCGTTCCAACTTTGCTTTATATGTTCATGATCTTCTTTACTGGGCTCGAAAACTTTTTCGATCTCTGATCTCTCCCAACTTTCTATAACGTCACGGCCTTCTAAGACCCTTTTAGCAAGCATGAAAGCACCGCGGGCCGAACCGTTGATCATCTCAGCTCTTTCCAGCCTCTTCTGAGATATATCGGCAGTGAGCTGTAAAAATTCATCGATCCTGGAAGCTCCACCGTCGGCTAAAATTTTATTCACATTTACTCCTGATACTTTTTCCAAAGCCTCTACCACCTCGGCACATCTTATTGCCAAGCCGATGATCATACCACAGACTAGATCATGCTTCGAAGTGTCCAAGGTGATGTTAATTACCGTGCCCTTTATCTTGGAACATGCATAGGGGCTGGCCAATCCAGACAGAGCGGGTACAAATGTCAGTTCGGAGTCACTTTTTCTTTCTGAAAAAGCGGTATGGATCTCATAATAATCTTCGATCAGACCGATCTTTTTCAACCAGTCTATAGCTGAACCGGTAGAATTGACAAAACCCTCTAGAAGATAGAGCACTTTTCTATCGCTGCCTAAAGCCACCATCGGGTAGATGCCTACGTCCCCGGGAAGAGCCTGCTCTCCTACGATCATGTCGATGAATGAACCCGTACCGTTTGTCATGTTCACCGTTCCCTTCTTCACACCGCTCATGTAGAGTGAAGCCTGCTGATCCGCGATTATGGTCAAAAGAGGAACTTCGTAACCCTTTATGGTGCCTATCTTCTCGTCGTTCATCAAAACCTCTGGCAGTATATCTGAAGGTATATCTATTATATCCATCACGTTATCGCTCCACTTCAGATAGAAGGGATCATATAGACCCGTGGCGGAAGCGTTGGTCACATCTGTAACGTGTTTTCCAGTCAAGTTCCAAGCGACCCACGAATCTAACGTTCCGAAGAGGGCACTACCTTCTTCTATACCTTCACTCACCTCTTTGACGTTGTTCATCATCCATCTCAGATGCATCGAAGTGTGGTTAGTCCCGAAGCTGACATAACTTAGATTCGCTAGATAGGCACCCCTCTCCGTCTTCTTGATCCAAGGTAAAACTTTTGCCGCACCGTTGACTATATCGCCTAAAAATTTACCAAATCTCACTATGAATTTAGAGGAATACTCTTCCACCAAATCTTCAGTTCTAGTGTCCTGCCACGTTATCATGTTGTACAAAGGTTTTCCCGTCTTCTCATCCCAGACGACGGAACTGCTGCGCTGGTTGGTGATGACAACACCAGATGGTTTTTTCAACTCGTTCTCCATCTGGTCTAAAAGTTCATAGACGGCATCCATGATCTTTTCGGGGTCCTGTTCTACCCAGCCTTCTTTTGGGAAGATGGGTTCGGTCTTGATCTCCCTTTTTTTTAAAAAATCTCCGTCATCAGAAAAGGCCAACGCTTTGATATTGGTAGTACCTACGTCTAAAACCAGGATATGATCATTCATGCTTCCCTCTCCATGTCTCTTTCAGCGATCATGTCGACCGATGTTTCCGCTACGTTCTCTACGATCACATCACCTTTTTTAACGGGAGCCTCCACCTCTAATCCTCTCAACTCCTCTATGACCTCTTCAACCTTGACCAACGGAACGGCTCTTTCACTCCTCACGGGCAGTCTGGGCCATCTCGCATCCATTATCTTCACGGTAGAAGGTACCACTCTTTCAGGGTCAGTAGCTTCTTTTTTGCCGTATTCTTCCCCCAATCTACATTCGTGACCCTTGACCGCGACCTCTTCACCTAGTAAAAGTTTTAATCTACATCCTTTAGGACATCTCACACATAAAACCTCTTTGACGTCATCTGACATCGACCACGACCTCCTTTTTACCTCCTATCACGCCTCTAGATACCTCCAGTTCTTCTAGAGTTGAAGGCCTTATATACCTTTTCTTAAAACTCTTCAAAACTCTCCCTTCGCTTCTGATATCGACTTTTGCATTTTCCTTCTCTAGGCCGGGTCTGAAGAATATCTTGATCTTTCCTTCGGACTCATGAGCTATCCTTTGAGGGACGATAGACCTAACATTTTTCCCGGGCTTCAAACGAACAGGCTCGTCTCTTTTTCTACCCGCTCCTTTCAGGTAATCATCCACACCTTCTGCGGCTACAAAGGACATTTTTACCGCGTCGTCCACGTAATCGAATATCTGCACCAGATTTCCTACGGAGAAAACCCCGTCCACTGAAGTTTCAAAAAATTCGTTTACCTCCGGCCCTCCTGTCCTCGGGTCTATCACGGCTCCAAGTTCCTCGACCTTCTCAGAATAAGGTATCAGACCTACGGATAGTATCACCGAATCACATCCGTAGGTCTCCTCCGTACCTTCTATCGGCGCCCAATTCTCATCCACCTCTACCAACTCAACGGCTTCTACTTTCTTTTCTCCTATTATCCTTTTGACGGTGGTTCTAGGTTTATAGGGTATATCGAAATCTAAAATACACTGCTGAGCGTTCCTGGGAAGTCCAGAAAAAAATTCCTCGGGATAGACCATCATGAGTGAATCCACACCTTCGAGGTGAAGATGTCTAGCCACGATCAGTCCAACGTCTCCTCCTCCGACTATGATAGGGTCCTTTCCCGGCAAGATCCCGTACAAGTTCACCAACCTTTGGACCGTCCCAGCGGTATACACCCCCGCGGGCCTCGTACCTCCTATCTTTATCTCGAACCTGTTCCTCTCTCTACATCCTATGGCGTAAACTAACGATCTAGCAGAGATATTCTGAACGCCTTCACCTGTAACTGTCAAGATTTCAAAATGGTCATCTTTTTTTTCCACGGACTTGACGTAGGTATTGAGTTCCACTTCTACTCCGGCATCATCGACTTTTTCTATGAATACGTCGGCAAATTCAGGCCCTGAAAGCGACTCGTCGAAAAGGATGGTGCCGAATCCCTCATGGATGCACTGTTGAAGCAGACCTCCCAGCTCGTCGTTCCTTTCCAACAACTTGATTTCGTACTGTTTCTTTGCGAGTTCTGAAGCCGCGGCTAAACCAGAGGGGCCGCCGCCTATCACCACCGCGTCTTTCATAACCCCTCACCTCTAACGATACCGTCGAAGAACTCGCTCTCGTCCCATTCTTTTTTCACCTTATTCAACGGTATTTCTAGTTCCCTTGATACGATCTCAGCTATCCTGAGTAAACAGTAACTCTCCTGACACTCACCCATCCCTGCGCGTGTTCGCCTTTTCACGGCGTCGAAACTTGCCGCTCCTCTTTCCAAAGCTTCTACAATTTCAGCCTCCGATACCATCTCACAGGTACAGACTATGTTGCCCCACCTTTCGTCCTCTTCTATCCTTCTTTTCAGCTCGTTTTCACTCATCTCCGCCGCTCTATCTATCTTCTTCCTACTGCCGTCGAAATCATCGTCTTTCACCAGGGATAAACCCATCTCGTGCAATCTTTCAACTGAGTATTCGGCTATGGCGGGTGCGGAAGCCACGCCTGGAGACTGTATCCCGGCTACATGCAGCAGATTACTCGCCCCTTTTGCCGGTCTGATGATGAAATCCTCGGTGAAAGATGCAGCTCTCACACCTGCAAAATACCGGATGAATTCAGACTCGGGAAGATCGGGCAGTATAGAAGAGTACCTCTCCATTATCTTATCTATGTCTTTCTTGTCTACCGACGTATCTTCTTTACTTTTCACCTCTTCGGCGGTAGGGCCCCATATGATGTTACCGTGAACCGTCGGATTTATGCCGCCTCCTTTGCTGGTGGGATGAGAAGGTATCGTAAGCTCGACCAAGCAGTGATCTACCTGATCTTCCAACCTCTTGTTGAAAAGGAGTTCTACACCCTTTCGAGGATGCATGGTGAATTCTCTAGCGTCGGCGAGTTCCGCAACTTCGTCGGAGTGTAAACCCGCAGCGTTGACCACGTATCTCGTACTTAAATAGCCTTCATCGGTGATCACCCGTTGGATCGAATCGTCTTGCTTTTTGAAACCCACCACTTCAGTGTTCAAGTAAAAGTCGACCCCGTTCTTTTCAGCGTTTTCGTAAAGAGCTATGGTGAGTTCGTAGGGATCGACTATCCCTGTAGACGGGATCTTCACCGCCGAGAGCACTTCTTCCGTAACGTTTTCTTCCTCTTTTAACACTTCGTCGCCTCTTAAGACCTCGATGCCATCTAAACCGTTCCGCTTACCTTTCCTCTTGACCAACCACGGCAGAACATACTTTAAAGCAAAGGTGTAAAGACCACCGGGCAGATACTTTCGGTACTTCTTCAAGGTTTTAGGAGTGATCAAGATCAGGCTTCCTACTCTCTTGAAGGGGACGTCCAACTCGTCACATAGTTTGGGATAAAGGGCGTTTCCCTTGACGTTCAGTTCTCTTTTCAACGAGTGTTTAGAGGGGGCTAACCCGGGATGGACCATGCCGTTATTGGCTCTGGTCTGCCCCAGTGAAACGTCCGGCTCCTTTTCTAGGAGGGCAGCATCTAACTCGAACTTGGAGAGCTCTCTAGCTATGGAGCAGCCGATTATGCCTCCTCCTATTATAACAACGTCATATACTTTAGATGTCGATCTTTTATCCTTATTCTCTTCAAATTTTTTCTTCAGCCTAGCTTTCCTTTTATTTTTCACTCCTTCTCTCCCTTTCCAGGTGATCTCGTTTACCACACCTTCGACACCTTCGACTTCTCCGACTTTCAGACCTATGTCTACCCACTCCTCATGTGAATCTACATGTCCCTCCAAGATCACTATACCGTGATCTAAACCATAGGATATATCATGAGGATATCCATCCAATACCTTTTTCACTTTCCGCGATATACTCATGGCTTTACCTCACAGCAGTCTATGGAAAAGTTCCGCCACATCGTAAACGTTTACCTCTTCGTCGTTCTCCTCGAAGGCTATCTTACAGGTTGGACAGCTCGTAACTATATTCTTGGAAACAGCTTTGAGTTCTTTCAACCGCTCTTTATTGATCCTTTTAGATAGGTCTTCGTTCAACCTTGAAAGCGTGGTTCCTCCGTACCCGCAGCAGAAAGTCTCCTCTCCACTCCTTCTCGGCTCTTTGACAGATAATCCGCTACTCTGGAGTAATCCTTTCATGCTCTTCTTATCGTCAAGACCGTGGACCAGCTTACACGGTTCGTGGAATGTTATGGTCCCTTTCTTTTTACTTTTGGCTATATCGGATCCTTTATCACTCAAGTATTCAACGATGTGCAAAACGTCAACATCCAGTTCAAGGCCCATATCGGGATACAACTCCCTATATGTATAGGCGCAAGAAGGACAGGAAGTGACGACTTTTTCCGCACCGGACCTATCTATCTTCTCCGCCATGTCTTTTGCCAAACTTTTGAATAACTCTTGGTTTCCAGCATTATAGGCGGGTATGCCGCAGCACCCTTCTTCGGGTAGAACGAAGGGGTCGTCATCCAATTTATTTAGAAGAGAAACGGTCTTGTCTATAACCTTTGTATCCTTCTTCCTGAACTCGCACCCTCTTAAGTAGAGAACTTCGCCCTCTTCAGGCCGTTCTTTTTCTTTCAACTCGTTGTAGATCATACTGTGGTTTTCAAGATTTTTGAACAATTTTTGAAATTCGGGGTAGTTAACCCCCTCTTTCAAAGCCCTTTCTTTCAGGGGCATCAATATGTCTGATACTGAAAAATCGAAGGGACACCAATTTTCACAGCATCCACAGGAAAGGCACATATGTATGGGGAAAACGTTCTCTTTTACCATACGTAGAACGCTGCCTTCTAACATCATACCGACTCTAGATTTTCCGGCGGGAGACGTGGTTTCCTTCCCATCAACTATACTTACGGGACAGGCGTGCCTGCACATGTT
>PWHU01000140.1 GCA_003555395.1 Thermoplasmata archaeon | reverse complement strand
GGCTACTCACTTCAGGACACTTTAACGCTCTCTTCACAGAGCCACGCCGTCCTTTAATTTCTCCCTGCAACGAGCCGCAGGGGATGGGATTAAGAAGATACTTGTCGTATCTTCCGCACCCACAGACAAACTGGACTTTCGAGGCACGCGCTCATCTCACTCAAGCGTAGCTCTCGTGATACAAAGAGATTTTGTCTTCCACTATAATATCACCATGAGATATAAATACTTCTAACCTTTATACTTCCTTTGAATATAATGTCTCCCTCCGAAAAAGGCTCGACCGATGAAGAAGAACCTCTCATCAGGAGTTTTGAATTGAATTTTCAAGGTTGGAACTTCGGCGGGAAGCTGATCTTCATCTCGACCGTTATAGCCATACTCTCTCTTCTTCTGCCCTGGATAGGAGGTGATGCGGAACCGGATATGGGCTTCGGGCAGGGCGCTTCGGTTTTCCTGGTGGCTTACATCTATCCTTTCTTTGTCCTAGCGCAGGATAAGAAGATGAACAACGTCGTCGGGTTCGCATCGTCACTTCTAGCGATCATACTCCCGGGTATCTTCCTTTACTACATGTCAAGGGAGATGAGACTGCCCATGCCTGAGATAATCTCCTACGGACTTCTCATCTTCTTCGTCGCCGGGATCCTTCTGGTCATCGGAGTTTCGAAGTACGTACCCTACGATAGAGAACGTGGAGAACCTACGAAAGAAGAAGAGGCCCCGGTCCTCAGGAAAAAGAAGAGAAGAGGGAAACCCTGCCCAGACTGTAACAGCGCCATGGAATACGAGGAAGAATGGGAGCGTTGGTTCTGCGAAGAGTGCGACGGATACAAGTGAGATACTCTCGGATCGCGATCCTTCACATAGCAGCGGATAAAGTATCCTGGTCGGACCTGTTTATCTTGAGCAGTTCGAAGTCTTCGAAATTGAAAAGGATGTCCCAGAGTGGGCTAAATCATAAATACTGATTGGTATGTTACTCATCAGTATGTTAGCTCTAGATGATTTCGAAGATAGGGATGAACAGTTGGATTTCCTCGAAAAGAGATATAGAACGGAGGGATTTGAATGTGTGATCATCTATGGAAGAAGAAGGGTAGGGAAAACCGCCTTGGTAAGAAAATTTATTTCCGGTAAAGATCACATCTACCATCTAGTCAACCAAGAAGAGAAGAGTGTACAGTTGAGACGGGTCGTGAACTCGGTCTATTCAAAGTACGGTGATGTTGAACCGAGGATAGACGATTGGCATGAGTTTTTCGAATACTTCACAAAGGTGGTCGATGAAAAGATCATATTCGTTTTGGACGAATTCCCATATCTGATAGAGCAGAAAAAGAGCATCCCCTCGCTGTTTCAATCGTTCATAGATGAACATCTACTCGAAAAAGATATGCTCCTGATACTCTGTGGTTCCTCCATATCCATGATGGAATCTTTGATGACCAGTGATAGTCCGCTCTATGGTAGGAGGACAGGACAGATAGACGTGACATCCTCCCAAACGCCTGAAGGCGTTGGGCTTCCTTCAGCGTTTCAGAAGGTTCTGGACTCATTGGATTTTCGCCTCCAAATCATCTCCAGTTCGGGCTATGTCATCTGTAGCCCCCGCC
Source organism: Thermoplasmata archaeon (assembly GCA_003555395.1). Taxonomy (GTDB): domain Archaea; phylum Thermoplasmatota; class Thermoplasmata; order Halarchaeoplasmatales; family Halarchaeoplasmataceae; genus Natronoplasma. The sequence continues at coordinate 4,351 of PWHU01000140.1, read as the reverse complement.
ATATTTTGCCAGAACGTATTTGGCTCAATGGACTTGTCGCTGTACTGGGATATACCCTTCACAGCGATATTGACTGACGCATTGAACTCAGCGTCAAGTTCATCATCACACGTAGAGCATCTGATACGTTGGAAAGAATTGTTATACGGTCTCTCGACCTGTTTACCGCATCTATAGTGAAGCTTTGAAGTATTCCATTCGGTTATCTTCTCACCGTTTTTACCAGTTTCATTCAATTTCAGCACACACTGGTCGATTATCCTGCCGAAAGACCAGTGCTGTAGCAGTTTTCTACCCACCTTATCGCCGTTTCCTTTGTACTTGTTGTACCGTATATCCCTCGGATTGCCGAAGAACACTGTCGTACCATCTGGCAACAGTTCAGCGAACTGTTTAGCCAGTTTCCTATCGTAGTCCTCAGCAACCCTTTCACGCTTGTTGCGAAGTTTCTTCAAAACCTCGTACTTCTCTTCCCTACGCAGATGAGCTATCCTGTCGTCGAGTTCTTTAAGCCGTTCAGCCTTATGGTTCTGCAATATCGTGAACTGTTGTACGCCGTTGTTGTCTATCAGCACGGCTGATAGGTCTCGCTTGATTCCCAAGTCCACACCACATACAGAACCTGTCTGAACGGTGTCAGATTGATACTCACAAACTATATGAACCATATACTCACATTCTCTTTCAGGGTGATGAACTATCTCGAAAGTCTTTAGATTTTCAGCCTCTTCGAGCTGTTCTTCGTGCCAGTCAGAGGGGTTGACTAGTACATCTATAGTGTTTCCTTTTTTCAGCGTGGAGATGTGTACAACCCACTCTGTCAGGTCAAGGCTGTCAGTCCTTTGAACCTCACCAGTACGGTTATCGAAAGGTGTAGGTACTTTATTGTTACTCTTCTTCGGATTTGGTACAGATGGTTCACGTTCTTCCAATTTTATGTACCATCTCGTACCTTCTTTGGCATTATCCATCGACCACTCCCACTTATCGTGACTTCTCTTGTACTGTTTGTACATCCATAGAACCTTGTCCTCCACTTGCTGGATGAACCCAGCAGATAACCCTGTTTCCTCTCTTACATAGTCAGAAAACTCACGTACTTCAGCCCTGTTCTTCGGCACTATACCTTCTTCGTTCAACTTATCACAGAACAGTTGTACAGCGTAAGTCTGTCTGGCTGTGAGGTTGTCAAGATACGATAGTTTCTTATTGGTTGTATCGTAGTGAATCGGTATCTTTACTGTTTTCACGTACCCTGACATTCTTCGATATACCTCCTTATAGTTTTGTCAGATACTTTACCAGCAGTGCCAACGTAGTACGTCCTTGTCCATAGTTTATCTCCCATCTCTTTCAACTCTGGATGTTTGTTTCTCAACTTCCTCGAAGAAGCACCTTTTACAGCGTTGATTATCTTAGCTGGTGAATACTTTGGTCTCATAGATACGAATAGATGAACGTGGTCTGGCTGTATCTCAACAGACAGAACTTCACCATCCATTCTATCTATAATACCTCTTATTATATCATCGAGAGAATCCTTGATTTTACCCGTCAGAACATCTCTCCTATATTTAGGTATCCAGACAAAGTGATAGTTTATTTGATAGTGTGAGTACCGTGTTTTCTTCATCATATCACAATAGGTGTACAAGTTATTTAGTATTTTTCCTTGAAAATCCACATCTCGCACCACGACATTCATCCCCCTCCCTGAACGGAGGAGGGCTTCTGTCTATCTCCATCTAAAAATAAAGTCACTTTTAGTTTACTCAACGACTTGAAAGAGAAAGCAAAGAAAGTCAGGTGGAAGAACGAAGAGAGAGAAGAAAAATACGCTCTGTTCTCCAAAAGTGGATTTACCGACGAATTGAAAGAGCACGAAGACGACCTTGAACTGTATTCACTGGAAGAGATGGAAAGATTATTCACATCTTGAGTTCGTGGAAACAACTTTTGATACTCATCCGAGATTATAGAGAGTGCGACGGATACAAGTGAGATACTCTTGGATCGCGATCCGCATCTTATGTGCGCGCGTCAATAACAATAAGTCATGTTTTACAACATTTATAGTAAGGCAGCATGGGACAGGTGGTCCCGGCATCTCCCTTCCAGAATTCAGAGATGTCCATGGTAACAATCCTATAACCGTGATCTTCCAGTTTCCTTATAATCTCTAGAGAATATATGCGCAATATAATAGTTATTTGCTATTCCAAAAAATATATATGCTTTGAAACTTATTATCGGATCATGGAGCCTTTCAAGTACGGTAAACCTGTAACGGGCAGATATTTTATAAACAGAGAAGAAGAACTCGACCGACTCTATCAGGTTGCTTGCGGTGTGAAGAACGGTAGCGAAGTGAATACTGCCCTCATAGGCTTGAGGAGGACCGGCAAAACATCTCTTCTACATAACCTGATCGAAAGATTGGAAGAAGATAAAGAGATAATACCTGTCTTTCTTGACTGTTACGGGATACCTTCCCAAAACACTTTCAGCAAACTGCTGACCGAAAGAGTGAAGGATGCATATGTTAAAAAAACAAAGGATATGGGATACGGGGAGAGGATAAAAGGTCTGCTGAAAAAAAAGACCTCCGAAATACTTTCAAAAACGTCAGAGATAGAGGTCTCTATCTCTCATTATCTCAGCATCCGTGTTGGGCTTCAGGAAGGAAAGGAAGACTTGTGGGAAGATTCGCTGAAATATGCAGAAAAGATCGGGGAAGATAAGGACGTCTTCTTTGTTATGATGCTGGACGAGTTTTCGGATATAGGGATGAGGTGGGGAGAGAATTTTGTGAAAAGGATCAGAGCGATTATTCAACATCAGAGTAGATGTATGTACATATTAACCGGGTCCGCTGTTACCTACATGACCGAGCTAGTAGAAAGTGAGAGTTCGCCTTTTTACAGACAATTGAACACGATCAAGCTGGATGAACTGCCCTCGGATGTAGTCAGATCCTTCGTCGGAGAGCGTCTCGATATCGGAGAAAAAGAGTTGGACCGATTCGTGGAGATCACGGGTGGTCTTCCGGATTACACACAGCGTTTGGGCTATATCCTCTATCATAAATACGGGGAAGAAAAGATATCGATGGAAAAACTTCACGATGCCTATGATGAGATGCTTGACAATCTAGAGATGGAGTTCAAAGAGACATTGAACAGGTTCAATCAGAGATCGGGAGTGTATGGAGATATCATACTCTCTCTTCCTCACCATGAAAGGATATCCAGGATAGCTGAGGAGATCAATATGCCTCAATCAGCTCTGCCGAATTACATGAAATATCTTATGAGAGTGGGGATAGTGAAGAAGAAGGAAAGAGGCGTGTATAGGCTTACCGACCCGGTTTTCAACGACTGGGTCGAACGTTTGGAAGAACCGACGATGGTTCCCTACGGGGGAGCTTCACCCGCCTGATGGAAGGAGCCTTCGGCGCCTACATCAAAAGAGAGATAACGGTGCGGTAGAGTGGCCTGCGAAGCTACCCCATACGCTGATCGCTAAAAAAATATAAGGAGTGACCGAGCCGGTCACGACTCGGCAGAAATCGGTTGAAGACCGGTCTGCCCCTGACCGGACTTCGAACCCCGGCGCTTTGGGGCATTTCTTCTTCGCTGAAAATTACCGTTTCACCCATACCGCTCCATGAAACTTCTTTTGAATAGGGCAAAACATATATGATATAATCATGCTATATACTGTGGTAGATATGAAAACAAAAGCCGTTATAGGAGCGGGGGTAGCGATCATAGCGATAGTCTTTTTGATACTCTCTTTTACCAGCCCATGGTACAGTTACACTTCATCGAGCGAAGAGATGGATATAGAACTCGACTTCTACCTGGAAGAAGTAGAGGCGACGGTCGACGGCGACACCACTACTCAAAGTTATGAGGAAAGCGATCTGGACGAGGTCGGTTCTACGTTCTGGATGACCGAGATATTCTTGATGATCGCCGCCGTAGGTACCATACTGGGGTCAGTAGGTGCCGTGCTGGTAGCCTTCGATATATTGGATCCGGATAAAGGTGCGAGCCTCGCCATAATAGGTATCGTGTTCTCGTTCTTGAGCGTGGCCTACCTATGGCTGGACTTGTCCAGCTCTTTCAACGACGATCTTGAGGTGTTACCATGGGAAGAAAGAGGCCCTCATGAAGGAGTACAGCACTTCTGGGGCGGTGCTTCTGGAGCAGGGATCGAAGAGAGATGGGGACCCGGTTTGGGATGGTTCTTGGCCCTCGTTGTCGGTATATTGAACATCATAGTGTTCCGAGCTACTAACGCCGCCAGACGCACTAGACCTGAAAGCGGTCCCGCTCGAGAGGAAACT
>PWHU01000080.1 GCA_003555395.1 Thermoplasmata archaeon | reverse complement strand
TTGACGGTGTTATTGTTCATACTCTGTTTTGAGTTATATTATCTAAACCAACTTCTTTGATCTTTTTAGCCCATGATTCCATCAACATCCTTTGCGAACCGTATCGAGAATAATGCAGCATGGACTCTACTACCTCCTCTGTGATGTCTATCTTTTCTCTTGAGCTTTCGGAAAAGTACTCGTCGATGAAGTATTTAACCAAGTTGAATTTTTCCTCCGTAAATGATGGCTCCATCCTTAGTATGGATGTACACATGTCGCCGATATCTCTTAAAGGAGCGGACTGTTCCGCCTCCTCAAAATCGATCCCGCATATGAGAGGATCTTGGATGATAAAATTAGCTAAGATACAATCGCCTCTTCTTCTTTGTTGGGAGAACTCCTCATGAAAATCCGCCAGCCATGCCGCGATACTTTCTAACATCCCCCTTATCTCTTCTTTTTCTTTTCTATCAAAAAAGGACTTACAATCGATGCCCGGTATGTACTCCAATACCAACATCTTTGGTTTGCTATCAACGATCTTAGGGGTAGTGATCCCTCTTTCGAGGCATTCGATCAAAACTTTTTTTTCTATGTGGAGATTTTCGATGAATTCATCTTCATACTTTTTCACTACAAAATACTGACCCTGGTATTCGATCTTCTTCACTTTGTTTTTCTTACTATCGAAAGTAGTGATAACTTTACACTTATCAGGATTCATGTTTATTGATATGTGGAGCAGTATTTGTATCTTCACTTTTTTCCACGTTACCATATGAGCGGGCAAATCGGCGTTATAATTTTCACCGAGATTTTTAACCGTAGCTTTTTTGAATCATGAACGTATCGGACCATAAGATGCACGAACTCTTTCCCTACGAGGAACGTAAAAATCAGAGAGAGATAATGGAAGAGATCCATGACTCGCTAGAAGGCGGCGAGTCCTTCATATATCAGGCCGCTACCGGCTCTGGTAAGACTGTCTGTACACTCACCGCCGCTTTAGATCACGTTGGGAAAGAGGACAAGAAGGTCCTTTATCTAACTAGGACCAACAGCCAGCAGAGACAAGTCCTGTTAGAACTTAGAGAGATAGGTGGTCACTACGGTTTAGGGCTGCAGGGCAGGAACAACACCTGTCTTTTGGCTCAAGATGATGAGGAACTAAAAGAAGGGAGCGCCGAAGAGCTCTCCAAGTACTGCAGCGATCGAAAGAAAGAGGTCCGCACCGCCTTGAATGAGGATAGAGAACCGACTTCTTGCCCCTATTATGCAGGACTTCTCCAATGTGATCCAGACGAGATCGAAGAGTGGTTCAAACAGAACGTGCCCACAGTCGACGAAACCATGTCGCACTGCAAGAAAAAAGAGATGTGCCCCTATGAATTGACCAAAACCCTCATACCTGAAGCGGAGATAGTGACCGCACCTTACATCTATTTCTTTTTACCTTTCATCAGAAAGCAGCTTTTGGAGTGGATGAATGTTGAGCTCAAGGATCTGATAGTGGTCATAGACGAGGCCCATAATCTTCCAGATTATGCAAGGGAGTTATCCACGTCCGAGATAACTAAAGTCACCCTCGAACGAGCGATAAGTGAGAGCCAAAAGTTCGGCGACCCTGTTTTACAAAATGATAATAATCTTTCGGATTTTTGTCGACTTTTAGAGGCTATATTACTCGATATAGTCGACGAGTTCGTAATAGAAGAGGACGGCCTGATACCACCTAGTGAGTTGAAAACCGAACTTTTATACGCTCTTAGTATGAACACCAATCAGCTCAAGGGCATAATAAAGGATCTAAAAGTTCAAGGTGAGATCGTACAGGAAAAAAGGAGAGAGGAAAAAAGATTACCCCGTTCCTACATAAATTCGGTATCTTCCTTTTTAAAATCGTGGTTCTCCATAAAGAGAGAGGATTACATCAAGCTGGTGAATGGGGGAGAGAATCCCAGCCTTGAAGCCTTCTGTTTAGATCCCAGCAATGTCACTTCAGTTCTGAACAAGTGTCATTCAAGTATACATCAGTCGGCGACCCTAGAACCTCTTGACGAGTACCGTGATTCAATAGGTCTTCCTAAGGATACGAAGAGTAAGATATATACTAGTCCGTTCCCCAGCGAGAACAAAGCACTCTTTTACAAGGAGGGCGTCACCACCAGGTACGAGGAACTTCAGCGCAGCCGAGATATGATCTACAAGCTGGAAAAAGAACTGACCGATATGATCGAAAATATAGACAGGAACATGGTGATATTCTTTCCGAGTTACAGGTTGATGGATGAGATAACAGAGGATGTTCAAGTTTCGGACAAGAATTTATTTTTCGAAGAACGGGCCATGGATCAGCCCCGGCTCATGAAGATGGTGAGTGACTTCAAAGAAGAGGGAGGAGTTCTCTTTTCGGTGATAGGCGGCAGGGTCAGCGAAGGCATGGACTTTCCCGGGAAGCAGTTAGAAGTAGCAGTTGTGGTTGGTATACCATATCCTAAACCCAACGCTAGACAGAAGGGTTTGAAACACTACTACGATATGAAGTTCGATAAGGGTTGGGAGTATACGGTGAAAGCGCCGGCGGTGAGGAAGATATTGCAGGCTACCGGTAGACTGATAAGGAGCGAAGACGACCTTGGTGTCTCGGTGATATTGGACGAGCGGGCGATCCATTTCAAGGAGTATCTTGAGGGATTACGGCTCGTTGAAGACGTGAACAGGAGTACGGAAGAATTCTTTTCTGCGAGAGAATGAGCATCATATAAATGAGTATCACAAAATATTTATACTTTTAATACATAAAACCTCTCAAATCTAGGATGTGAGCTTGAGTAGAGTCGATCTCTATCTTCTCAAGATCATACCTGATCCGAAATGAAAGAGGGAAAAAATGGTAAGGAGAACATCTCATGAAGGCGTGAATAAAGAAGAACAGGGTAAACAATATCTAAAAAGGATGATCAAGGATTGGAAAACATGGTTGATCATAATTTTGGGATTGGTCTTCTATTTTTTCACCGTTTATACAATTCCTGCAGTAGATTCTGATCTCATCATAATATTGTTGTTCTTATATGTCTTTGGACTCCTCTCTATCGCTTGGGGTTTACAAAGATACTATGAGAAAAATCTTATCGAAACCACGCCCACTTCTAAGATAAGGAGTTTAGCTTTGGGTGAGTGCGAGGTCGAAGGGAAGGTAAGACCTACCTCCGAGAATGACGTGATGATCGCGCCCCTAACTCAGCAGAGATGTGTTTATTACCGCTACAGTGTGGTGGAAGAAAGAAGGACAAGAAGAAGAAGTAGAAAAAAAGGACGAAGAAAAAAACGATGGGTGGAGCTCGACGGCGGAAAACAATGGGTACCTTTTCTTGTAGAGGACGATACTGGCGCAGTCATGGTGGATCCTAATGACGCTACTGAAGAATTTGAATTGGATGTGACACATACGGTCTATAAGGGCGAAGAGCCTCCGCCGAAGATAAAAGATTTTGTCAACCGCAATCCAAATCTCAGACCGCTGAGCCAATCCCATAGGAGGGCAAGAAGGAGAAGATACAGTGAAACCTTCATCGCCCCAGGAGACGACCTGTATATCTTCGGTAAAGCTATGGAAAGGAGAGCTAACGACCATCTCGGTAACGTGGTGATAAGCAGTGACGATACGACACCTCTATTCAGGATATCAGATAGTTCCGAAGAGGAACTGATCGAAAAATACAGTAAAAGAACATGGTGGTCTCTAGCGATCGGCGTCGTCTTGATCTTGATCTCATATGGAGCTATGCTCTACTCTTCAGGGATGCTGTGAGGATCTGAAGCTATGAGAAGCAATATACTTTTTAGTATAGGATCTAGCCATAATGCTACAGACAAGACACAAGATATCACCCGGCACATAAAGAGATTGCTTAACGACTGGAGGACCTGGCTCATCATCATTTTAGGATGGGGTTTCTTTTTTTATACCGTGTATATAGGTCCAAAAAGTGCAGGTGACTCTCTTCGTATGTTATTTCTCATATATACGGGCGGGCTACTAGCGATAACTTGGGGTTTCCATAGATACCATGAAAAAAATCTAATCGAAACTACGCCCACTTCTAAGATCAGGAGTTTAGCACTGGGTGAGTGTGAAGTCGAAGGCAAAGTAAAACCCACCGCTAAGAATAATGTATTGATCGCGCCCCTGACGCAGCGAAGATGTGTTTATTACAGCTATGATGTGATGGAGGAAAGAAGGAGAAGGGTCAGCACAAAAAGTGGGATAGGCAGATATAATTGGAGGGTGATCGATAGTGGAAAACGATGGGTACCTTTTCTTGTAGAGGACGATACCGGTGCAGTTTTAGTTTATCCCTATGAAGCTATCGAAGAATTTGATAGAGATGTGAGTTTCTCGGTGTCCCGCGGTGAATTACCTCCACCGAAGATAAATGATTTCATCAACCGTAGGCGCTACCTGAAACCCCTTCATAGGACCCCTGGTGGAGCTAGAAGGAGGATATATAAGGAAACATTCATCGCCCCAGGAGATGATGTGTATGTGTTCGGTAAGGCTATGGAAAGAAAAGCGAACGACAATCTTGGTAACGTCGTTATAGGAAAAGACGATACCACTCCGCTGTTCAGGATATCTGACAACTCTGAGAAAGGGTTGATCGAGGATTACAAAAAGGAGATGTCAAAGACTTTGATAGGAGGCGCCGTAGCTGTACTTGTCTCGTATGGAATCCTTCTCTACGCCTTAGGTCTGCTTTGATATCAGTCTTAGCATGATCGGGATCGGCGTCGTATTCCTTTCAAGTCACTTTAACAGGTCCGGCACCTCTCTCTCTTTTTTCTTCCGTAAAAGGAAATAGAAAGAACCTATGACCATCAGTACACCTAGGATAAAGAAGATCAAAGGGACTAATGGAAATCTAGTAGGTATCAAAAATGATTCTCCTGGATTTTCAGGATTGTAGTAAACAGTGACTTCTTCTCCTTCTTCAAAGTCTTCTAGTACTTCTTCAGCGCTGCTTCTACTGCTGTGTCCTCTCCTTCCTCCGGGCTCAAGATTGTCATTGTTGTGTTCCTCGCCATCGACCTCATAAGTGTAGTTCACCATAGGGTAATAATAAGTTTCAGTTCTCCGTTCACCGTCCCGTCTACGCGTTTCCGTTTCTGAGTCAATCCAAGTATCTTCCACGACCCCGACAGTCTCTTCAGCGTTCGTGGTCAACGAATAGGACTCGTAAGTTAGGAATCCTCCGATAGCCGCAAAAGCGATCCCAAGTATCAGGACGAACGCAAAAGCTACTAGTTTGCTTTTTTTAGTTGACATCTCTCACCCTCTCGATTTTTATTCATTGAAAAGTTGAGCAACGTTGATGTCCTTTTTCTCTTCTTCAGTAGCTTCGAAGAGTTCTTTTTCCTCGTAACCTAAGATCTTAGCGAAGAACACGTATGGTATCTGTTCGATCCTCGCGTTGTAGGTCACTGTCGCATCATTAAAGAACTCTCTTCTGTCCGCTATCTGTTCTTCGATGGAAGAGATCCTCCTTTGCAATTGGTTGAACTCTTCATTAGCTTTAAGTTCGGGATACTCTTCAGCCACGGCGAACAGATTACCAAATGCGCTCCTTACCGCCTTGTCCGCTTCCGCCTCTTCTTTATGACCTTGGGCATTTTCAGCTCTAGTTCTAGCTTCAGTGATCTCTTTCATCACACCTCTCTCATAATCAATATACTGTTTTACCGTATCTATCAACTTCGGTAGCTCATCGTTCCTCTGCTTCAAAAGTGCGTCGATATTACCTTCGGCTCTATCGATGTTTTTTCTGACCCTTATAAGATTGTTGTAGGCCATCACAGATAGAACGAGTGCTATCAATACGAACATACCGATACCAAGTATACACAACAAGCTGAGCATATCTATATCACCTAATTTATCTCGTAAGCGAAAGTGATTTAGATATATATATCTTTTGAATAATGTTGTCATTATATA
>PWHU01000053.1 GCA_003555395.1 Thermoplasmata archaeon | reverse complement strand
ATACTGAACATCCCTCTAGCGGTCTCTTCGAATGCTTCTTCAAGGTCATCTCCGTAGGCGTGTATACCTACGTCAGCGGTGTGATCTAACAGTTCGTAAGAAATATTCTCACCTCACCGAAAGGAGATCCATGTCTAGTTCTTCATCCTTTTTTCTCGTAAGCTTCATGTCGTCGAAAACAAGCATTGTCAATTCGACGACATTGAAGACTTCGCCCCCTTCAAGATGGCCTCCTATGACTTTATGATCTTTACCAGAAACTTCGACGTGCATGTGCATGCTTCCATTTTCCGTTATACTCCCTTTCAAAGAAAGGAGCTCTTTCGGTTCGTTTATCTCCATCCATTCGTATTCACCAGATTTTCTATTATAAAAGCCGATTTTGAAGTCCTTGATCATACCTATACCGCTTATCACCACGCCGCAATTTTGTTCGATCTCATCCATGATGGTCTTCATGACATCGAAAACTTTCGTGCCGTCGTCCAATTTAGCTACCAATATGTTGTCTTCTATTTTGTATTCCATACTATCACCGTCATCTCAAATACGTATTATCTTTATAACGTTGATGGAAAGTTTTGAACGGTTTTAACATAAGGCCTCGGCATCTATTCCCAGCTTTGTTTCTATCGATCCTGCGAACTCTTCTGCACTTCCATGTACCGTGTAAACTTTTTCAGGGTCACATCTATCTACAAAATCTAACAGCTCTTGGAATCCTGCATGATCGGATAAAGGGAACTGTGCATCTAGATCCATGGATTTGTAAAAGGGATATATAGCGCACCAGCCGGAAAGATAAGTTGAAGAACCGCCTTCTTTTCTCACTTCTCTCATCATCTCGCCTACGGGTCTTCTGAGTTCGCCCGGAGGTACTACAAGGGCGTAATTATCTTCCTTGGCTTTTCCATTCCAGACCTCGTATTCCAACCCGATATCGTACGAATTGTATACTTCGCTTATCTTGGCTATCGAGTTGGGAGTGTATGGCTTTATACCTTCCTCGTTCAAAAGAGCGATGATCTCTTGAGCCTTTCCGAACTGGTAAGCCCCCATGATCACGGGCCCTTCTTCAATCTGCTGTTTTGTCCATGCCAAAAGGTCTTCGATGACTTCATCTTTTGGAGGCAAATCGTATTCGGGTTTACCGTAGGTGGATTCTACAATGAGCGTGCTGCAGTCATAGGGGACAGCTCTCTTGCACGTCTTTCCTCCGTAGGGATTGAAGTCCCCGGTATAAAGCACGTCTTCGACTTTAGCCATAGCGGATCCAAAAACGTGCCCGGCGGGATAAAGAGTGACTTCGAATCCTCCCACGTCGTGGGGAAAACCGTATAAGATACGTTTCCCACGCTTTTCACCTTTTCTCACCCCCAAGATATCGAGTGTAGGAGGTGTCATGTATGAATCTTTTACCAGGTGGTCGAGATGTCCATGAGTGACGACTCCGTTTTTCACCTGTTTAGAGGGATCTAAGATCACGTTCTTATCGTCTTCTTTTATGTTTATGCCGTGGTTATGTTCTATCTTCATCATGTTCTACTCCTCTAGTTTGTGTTCAAAATAGTACCTAACGGGTATACGTCTCTTCAAGGTGGTCCAATAAGGACACTCTTTGCATTTATACCCCAGGGTTACCGAGCCGCCGAAGATAGTTTCATTCCTGGTCTTCTCGAGCTTGTTACCACAAACGGGACACTTCCCCTTCAATGATTTTTTCTTTTTACCTTTTCTAGCGTAGATCTCCACTTTGATAAAAGGAGCCGTGACCGCTAATTTTCTTAACCGATCAATACCTACGGTATAGTCGGGATCGTTGTTTTGAAGCTCTCTTATGACGAGTTTCCTCAATTTCCGGAGCGAATCCACACCCTTGACCCGTCTCATCACATACCTGAGAGCTTTCTCAACCTCTTTATCGCTCGGTATGGAGTAGGCCATCGGAAGTGTATGTATATAGGTTTACTTAGTTTTACCTGTGTTTCTCATTTAAGCCGCTTGTACATCTTCACGGCGGATTCTACCGAGTCTTTGGCACGCTCGATCCTCTCTTCGGCCTCCATCCTGCTCATCCCTGGTCCAGTTATACCAAGACTCACTGGCTTTTCGTATTCCAGTGAAAGGTCCGTTATTTTTCTCGCGGCGTGTGACATGACGGTTTTATCGTGCTGAGTTTCTCCTTTGATCACCGCACCTAGAGTGACTACAGCGTCTACGTCTTTCTGTTTCAACAACGTCTTTATCGCTAGAGGCATGTCAAATACTCCTGGTACGTGTCTTATCTCTGTCACTGTAACTCCTAAAAACTCCGCGTGTTTTTTCGCCCGTTCCAGCATCATCTGTGTTATGTCGTAATTGAACTCAGAAACGACTATTCCCATCTTCATATCTTCTACGTTCAGATCTGTTTTTTCATCCATATATTCTCACCTCAAAGGTCCTACGTCGGGATGTCCTTCCCTTTCACCCTGACCGGCCTTTTCTTCCAACCGTTCAGGTCTGAATAGCAAATCGTACGCGTTCAACGCGTGCTCTCTAGCACGTTTATCTGCGAGATCTGCTAATCCTTCTTCCGCCTCGTCCTCGTGTACGAAGACTTCTATTATATGAGTATCATGCTTCAATTCTACATAAAGTAACGCTTTCGAGGCCTGGTCCGCACACTGCTTGTCTATAGGTTCAGCCCCGGGCATACCGAGCGCCATTATCATATCGCAGCCCGAATTGATCAATTTTTGACACGCTATCGCCAGATCTTTGATACCGGGCACAGTATACCTCTCGATCTCGAAGCCAGTGCCGGTTTTCGAAAGCTCGTCGACCACACTTTCGTACATATCGTATCTAGCGAAGGTAGTGTCCGCGATACCTATCTTTTTCATCTAATCCTCCTCCTTTTCGACCTTTTCAAGCTCCTTTTTCATGCTGTACCAGTCGATTATCTTCCTTATTATGTGCCTGGTACTGTCGAGTTCATGGCTGTGGTGCGATAATCTCTTGACCTCTATATCCGCCATATCTCTGCTCCTCAATCCCTTTTTTAACTTTTCTTCCTCGTGTCTTTGATCGTATCCGAGCGCGATTACATCGGGTTCGACTTCCTCTACGGTTTCGAATTTATCTTCTTCGCTACCCACAACGGCCTGTTCCACAGGCTTTAAGGCACCGACCATCTCTCTTCTAACCTCTTCGTTCATCAACGGCTCGTGCTTGTGCTCTCTTACCGTTTTATCGCAGGCTACGACCACCACCAGTTCATCTCCTAGAGACTTCGCTTCCTGCAGATAATGGAGATGTCCCAAGTGCAGTATATCGAAGGTTCCGCCGGCCATAACTCTTATCTTAGACATTTTTATCCTTCATCGCTTTTTTTATCATCTTCCCCTCTATCAGAGGGATATCATTTCTTTCTCCGTAAACTCTCGCCTCTTCTTCGTCTAAACTGTCTCCTTCGTCGGCGAGCATCTCGCATATGGTCATGCTTGGATAAATATCGCTCAATTTCAAAAGAGCGGTTGTCAGTTCTGTATGACCTTCTCTTTCTGCGATCAATCCTTCCGTGGCGTTCAAAAGGAAAACGTGTCCAGGTGTTCTAAATTCTTCACCGAACTGCTGCTGAGCATCTTGCGTCGACATACTTTTCAAATTTTCCCCCAGCTCGGCGAATCGCTGTATCGTCAAAGCTCTATCTATGTCGGTTATGCCGGTGAACGTATCCCTGTGATTGACCGTTAAAGAAAAAGTCGATCTTTCGTCGTAGGGTATATCGTCGGCTTTCATCTCTCTTAAAAGGGGGTATTCGTCAGTGGTTTTATCAAACAAATCGCTCAAGTAGGGCAGTTCTAACTTTTTCCATGTCTCCGGTGGAACCGTGACGCAGATGAGGCCGCCAGCATCTCTCCTCAATGTCCTGATCTTTCCGGGTGTTATCGTCTTAGAAGGTGTGACCAGGTCCACTTCTTCCTCCCTTTCGTCCCTGTCGTACACCATGACGAATCGGCCCCTTTCTAGATGCTGGATCGCCTTTTTAACCTCTTCACTCATGGATTGTTGATTGTCACGATTTATAATAGAGTTTTGGTCGAGCTTGAAATTATTCTAACGTTCGCTCGAAGAGGATAATCTATTTATTCATGATTGAGATAAAGTAGACCGTGAGACGATGCTCGACGACCTTGAAAAGATGGAGGAAATAGACAAGGAAGGGATGCTTCAGATGTTAGAGAGGTTCCCGGATCAGATAGAGGAGACCGTATCAGAGTTTGAGATCGACCTGTTACCTTTTCAACCCAAAAATATAGTCGTGACAGGGATGGGTGGCTCAGCTATCGTGGGCGACACGCTCAAAAGTTTTCTTGCCAATAGGATCAAAATACCGATAGCGGTGAATCGAGATTATACACTGCCTTCTTTTGTGGATGAGAACACGTTACTGTTCGTTGTGTCTTACTCCGGCAACACCGAAGAGACTTTAAGCGCTGCGAGGAAAGGTTTAGAGGAGAACGCCAATGTTGTCGCCATAAGCTCTAACGGCGAATTGAAAAAGATGGCTGAGGACGAAAAGATAGTCTTCTTGGATGCGCCGGAGGATTACCCGCCGAGAGCCGCCTTCGCTTTCCTTTTCGTTCCGGTACTCCAGCTTCTATCGGAACTATTGATCTACGATTCGGACGTGGCGATCTTGGACGCGGTATCGGAACTGAAGGAACTCCGCGACGGTATCAAGATGGACGTCCCCTTCGAAAAGAACAAAGCCAAAAAATTGGCTGAAAGGATAGACGGTAAGGTCCCGATCATATACGGCCATTCTATATACAACGCTGTAGCGAACAGATGGCACACCCAGTTCAACGAGAACGCCGAGGTATTATCATGGTATGGGGCTTTCCCCGAGATGAACCACAATGAGATAGTGGGATGGAAGGGAGACGATAACACTTCCGATTTCATACCTATATTTCTTAGAGATGAAAAAGAATCCGACAGGATAAACAGACGTATAGAACTGACAAAAGAAATTGTATTCGAGGACGAAGTCGACGACATGATAGAGGTCTGGACCGATGCGGACACTCAACTCGCTAGGATATTATCGTTGGTCTACCTCGGCGATTATATCAGCATATATCTTGCCTTGCTGCGTGAAAAAGATCCTTCTCCTGTGAAGATCATCGATGAGCTGAAAAAAAGGCTTTGAAATGTGTAAGTGAAATACACTACAGTCGGCCGTATTTTTTATCCTCTTCTTTTTCTATCCTATACGGAGACGGTATACCATGTCGTCCGTGCCTTTGATCTTCTTCTTGTCCCCTTTTCCTCTTCCTAGATAGGGGGTCTTTCAAACGATCGAGAGCCTTCTTTATCCCGGCTTCCATTCTCGATGTCAATCGAACATCTCATCTCCGACGTGATGTAAACTTTTTACGACTTTTCCCTTCTCCGACTGTATCATCTCATTCCCGTTGGTCATGGCTTTACCCACAGCTAGAGGCTGTTCGTGCTCCACGTCTCTTACCCATACAAGATCGCCTTCCTCTATACCTTCGTCGGCATCTACGATACCCGGAGCCATTATGTCGGCGCCGTTGTAGACGAATTTTACCGCGCCCATGTCCACTGTAACGTATCTCTTGGTGGCTTTCATCTTAAGAAATCCGTCGATAGTCGGAAATATGGTATCTTCGAAAAAAGTGGCCAAAGGCTCTCTGTCTATCAGTATCACTTTTTTTTCGTTGCAATCTGCCGTATCGACTTTTTCCTCTTTGCCGAAGGGAGCGTCTCCGAGTTTTGAGACCAATTCTTCATGATACTTTTTTACATTTTTATCTTTTAAGCGGTGCTGGTTTTTCAGTTCCATCGGTATGAGATCAAAAGTTTTGTATTTATCATTTTGGAATGGAACTCTATTGTGAATCCACGGTAGCTAACATCGTGCAGGCCCGGAAGACCTTGTAGTTCGTCTCTATATCTTCCGTGTCTATGATGAATTCTTTGGCGCCAGTT
>PWHU01000042.1 GCA_003555395.1 Thermoplasmata archaeon | reverse complement strand
TTGTTACGAGCCGAGTAGCTTATGAGGCAGTGAGTTGGAAATACTTTCCGACGGACTGCCGAACTAAGCTACGGCGGGAATTTTGTTAGACAAAATTCCACCTAGTCGCCAATGTGAAATTGGCTCCTACGATGGCGAGGAGACCCGAGTAGCTATCTTCTTGTACACGGATATACTCCCACCTAACTACATCTCTAAAATAAATTTTCCGGCCGGTAAGATCCGGCTTGATATAGGCCTCAACGAAAGTTTTAAATGTAAGACATATACTTATATGTAATACGAAGAAAAGTTATTCAAGGATTATCTATAGTCGCTTATTAGCTATGGAAAATATTTATATAATGCCTATAACGTATGTATTATGTCCTACATTCGCCTTAGAAATGTACGACGTAATGTCCTTTTGTAGGACATTCGTCTGATCAAGGTGTTTATACAATGGAAAAGAAAATCTCTTTGCGGGTGTCCGACGAGGACCTGGAAGTCATCGATTCCTTCATAGCGAGACATGATTTCAGCAACCGCTCTGAATTTTTGAGAGAAGCGGCACTAGACTACATAGATAGATACACTGAACCAAAGGGACAAGAAGAAGTACCGGAAAGGATCAAACTCCCCAAAAAGCTCAAGAATAGCATATGTTATCTAATCAAGATGGGACATTACAGTAACTGGCAGGACGCTATACACGAACTCGTCAGAGAAGGTCTTCTGAAAGAGGACGTAAAAAAACTGGAAGATCAATACGACGCAGTTTTTGCATTGAGCAACAAAATGGAGATCAACAAAAGCATAGCTAGAGAAGAAAGTGAGTACATGAGAAAGTGATACCACCTTTGTGTAGGATAAGAATGTAGAAACCGGAGGAAAAAAGATATGGATGCAACAAGCCCCGAATACCCTTCGCCCGAAAGCGAGTTCCTTGATGAAAGAGCTGGGGAGATAGTGGATGCACTCCTTTATGAGCCGACCCTGCACGTGATAGGTGTAGGTGGCTGCGGCTGTAACACCATTCAGCACATAGCGGAACAAGAGTTAGAAAACGTTAAAACGATAGCGATAAACACCGACGAAAGAGTACTTGATGATCTGAAAGCTGACAGACAGATGCTCATCGGAAAAGAATTGACCAACGG
Source organism: Thermoplasmata archaeon (assembly GCA_003555395.1). Classification (GTDB taxonomy): domain Archaea; phylum Thermoplasmatota; class Thermoplasmata; order Halarchaeoplasmatales; family Halarchaeoplasmataceae; genus Natronoplasma. Next base: position 4,899 of record PWHU01000042.1, on the reverse strand, counting down.
AGATGGAGCTAGAGGAGACCCCAAGATAGGTAAAAGAGCAGCACAGCAGAGTGAAGAACAGATCTTGAAAACGATAGACGAATCGGATATGGTCGTTATAGTCGCTGGATTAGGAGGGGGCACCGGCAGTGGTGCTTCCAAGGTGATTGCCGATCTGGCAAAAAGGAACGGTAAGATGGTGTTCACCTATGCGGTGATGCCTTTTTCCGCAGAAGGTGAAAGAAGGCAGAAAAGAGCAAAGAATGTCCTGAGCCATCTATCGAAATTGAGTCATGCAACAACTGTTTTCAACAACGACAAGACTTTGGCCCATGAAAACCAATCCATGAAAGATGCGTTCGCCATGGCGGACAAAATGCTTTACGAGGTCGTCAAGAACCTCCAGATGGATTATATCACGGAATTCTTCGAGGAGATAGGGCTCGATGCGATGGACTTGTCCGAAACCATTTCTGAAGTTGAATATGAAGAAGAGGAGAATGAGATAAGTGAACCCCCTGTTTTGGAAGCGTTGAAGTACGTGGAAGAAAATGTAGAGGAAGAACAAGAAGAACAGGCAGAAGATCACATGCAAGAACCAAAGCTGGACGACTTCCTTGAAAATTACGTACACTGAAGTTTCTAGCAACCCCCCTCTTCTTCTTTTTTATTTTTTTTGTAAACCTGAAAATCCTATTCTCAAATTTAAAATTCAAAAATCTACCATCGAAATTTTTAGAAAATTCTCACCTAAACGGCTGTAACGAAACCTTACCTAGTGAGTGAAGTGTGTTCACCGATTTTGATCTCTACCTCTTCGGGGTCTCGGTCCCAATCTTCTTTACAGAACTCTTTTTCGACGATAGTCGTAATGCCACCTCTAACGTTCCAATCCCCTCTTACCTTCATATATTTAGGACTAACGGCCTCTACCAGGTCGTTCAATATCTTGTTAGTGGCTGTTTCATGATATATCTCCTTATCTCTATATCCTACAAAATAGTATTTTAGAGATTTCAACTCTATCAATAATTCATCGGGTACGTAAATGATAGATATGGTGGCGAAATCCGGCTGATCTGGTTTATCCGGACAGAGACAGGTGAACTCAGGACAGATGATCTTTATCCTGTACTCGTCTTCATCATATTCGTTCTTGATAGTTTCGAGTTCCATATTCATCTTGAGAAAAACCGATGGATAAAATTCTTTCTATTTGAGAGAAGGAAACCATTTCGTCGCTTTTCTTAAAGATTTAAATAGGTCTCCACCTATAATCGGTCCCTCGATTTGATAAATACAGAAACATCTTAGAAGGTTAGATATTTATGAGGACCGCGACCATAGCACTAGGTGGAAATGCCCTGTTAAGAAAAGAAGACAGTGGGACTGCTGAAGAGCAGTTCGATCGTATGAGAAAGACCTGTGAAAAATTAGCTGATATGATAAGTGACGGATTTGATCTCGTATTGACCCACGGTAACGGACCGCAGGTGGGTAATATTTTACTGCAGAACGAAATAGCTTCTCATACTGTTCCTCCTCTTCCATTAGATATCTGTGGTGCAGAATCTCAGGGCCAGATAGGTTACATGTTCCAGCAGACCTTGAAAAATCAACTCAATAAGAAAGGCGTCGATAGGAATGTAGTCAGTTTTATAACACAGGTCATAGTCGACAGTGACGATCCCGCCTTTGAAAAACCTAGTAAATTCATAGGACCCTATTATTCTGAAGAAGAAGTCGAAAAGATAAAGAAAGAAAAGGATTGGACTATCAAGAAAACTTCGGAGGGCAAGTACAGGCGGGTTGTCCCATCTCCAAGGCCTAAACATATAGTGGAAGACGAAGTCATAAGGGAACTTATATACTCGGAGAAGAGCAGGAATGTGGTCATCGCGGCCGGAGGAGGAGGCGTCCCTGTTGTCGAAGAAGGTGATTCACTCAAGGGTATCGAAGGCGTGATAGATAAAGATAGAGCAACGGCTGTCTTAGCCGCCGATATAGACGAGACTTTTCTCATCATGCTCACAGATATAGAAAAAGTCTATTTGAACTATGGAGAGGAAGACGAAGAGTCTATAGATGTGATGACTGTAAAAGAGGCAAAAAAGTACCTAGAAGAAGGGCAATTTCCTCCAGGAAGTATGGGTCCAAAGATCGAAGCGTCAATACATTTTCTAGAGTCTAGTGGTGAAAAAGTTCTGATAACTACACCAGAATCTTTACTTCCCGCTTCTGAGGAAGGCCCAGGTACCTACATATTCCCTGAGTGATATGATGAAAGAAGCTTACCGAGTCAAGGGGATAAGTGAATCCGTGATAAGGGAGATGACTCGGAAGGCTAAAAAGTACGACGCTATCAATCTCTCTCAGGGATATCCTGATTATCCCACACATGAAGACCTTTTAGATGAGGCTAAATCAGCCATCGACGCTGGGATCAACCAGTATTCTATAACATGGGGTAAAGAAGAACTAAGAAAGAAGATAGGAGAAAAATTGAACGATTTTAACGATATCGATTACGATCCAAAATTCGAGATAACCATCACCTGTGGTTCAAGCGAAGCTATAATGGCGACGATGCTTGGTTTGATAGAACCTGGAGACGAAGTCTTGATCTTTCAACCTTTTTATGAAAATTATGTTCCCGCTGTTTCCATGGCCTCTGGAACCCCTAAATTTTCGACCATAAGTATTGATCAAAAGATAGATCGTGAAGAAGTGAAGGAAAAGGTGGGAAAAGATACTAGAGCGCTGTTGGTCAACACTCCCCACAATCCTACGGGCAAAGTTTTTACTAAGGATGACCTCGGTTTTTTGAGAGATATATGCGTGGATAATGATATTCTAGCTTTAACGGATGAAATGTACGAAAGGATGATCTATGAGGGCGAGCACATCTCTCTCGCCTCTTTAGATGGTATGTGGGAACGGACCGTGACGATCGGAGGGTTCTCCAAGGTTTACTCCATAACGGGTTGGAGGGTCGGTTACACCGCCGCTCCTAAAGAATTGATGAAATCAATAAGAAAAGTTCATGATTATACTACTGTTTGCGCTCCAACTCCCTTCCAGCAAGGATCTATCAAAGCTTTAGACCTGCCGGAAAGTTATTACAAGAATATGCTAGACTACTACAAAAAGGGTCGAGAACTCGTCTATGAAAGCCTTAAAAAAACAGAGATGGTACCTTCTAAACCTGAAGGCGCCTATTACATGCTTGCAGATATAAGTCAATACGGAATGGATGATCTAAAATTCGCGGATCACTTGGTCAGAAAAAAGGGAGTTGCCGTTGTACCTGGTTCGTCCTTCTATCGCGAAGGAGGCAAAGATCTGGTCAGGTTCTGTTTCTCTCAAGAGATGGCACTTTTGGAAGAGGCTATGGATAGAGTCAAAAATTGAAAGTTCAATCTAGAAGGTCACCTGGTTTTCTGAACTCTCCACCCCAATAAAGTATAGATCCATCTCTTTGAAATTCTTCGTCTCTGGTAGCGTTGACCACTTCACCAACAAACCAGTGATGATCCCCTGTTTCGATCTCTTTTTCAAGCTTACATTCTAGAACCAAAGGACACTCTTTTACTCCCGGAACACTGATCTTTTTACTCGGTCCTTTGGTCAGTTCGAACCTCTCAAACTTATCCGTATCTCTTCCGGATTTGCTTCCACAACCCTTCAATTGTTCTAACATGCTGGTATCTGGTACGTTCACTGTGAACTCTTCATATTTTTTTAAAAGGCCGAATGAGTGCCTTTTAGGTGAAATGCCGGTTCCCACCATTACAGGATCAATAGAAAACACGTGTATCATCGCGGCGGTTATGAGGTTTGATTCGTCTTCCTTACCGGTTCCTATCAGTACCGTCGGAAAGTGAGGTAATGACTTAATTCCTTCTTTTGGCGACAAGGTTTCTTTCATGGTTTATGATCAGTCAGCCGTGATAAATAATCTTTTGCTTTTTTAAACTTCCACGCTTACACTTATATATCATCTCCGTATAAACTCATATATGATAGAGAGACCACGTGGTACGAGAGATATCGATCCGGATCAGATGGAAACTAGGAGGAAATTAGAGACCCTTCTTCGAGAAGAAGCCGAAAGCTTTGGATACAGAGAGGTTCTGACACCTACTTTTGAACATGTTGAATTATTCTTAGAAAAATCGGGCCCATCCATTATCGAAGAGATATATTCTTTCGAAGACAAGGGTGGAAGAGAATTGGCCTTGAGACCGGAGTTCACGGCTTCAGTTATGAGGATGTATTCAGAAAGTCTTAGAGCAGAACCGAAGCCTCTGAAGCTGTATTATTTTGGCCCAGCTTTCAGGTACGAAAGGCCCCAGTCTGGAAGATATAGGGAGTTCTGGCATTTCGGGACTGAGCTGATCGGAGCGGAAACAGCTAGAGCCGATGCCGAAAATATAGCCCTTGCTTATAACTGCATCAAAAAAGCAGGGATAGGTGACGTAACCATGAGGCTCTCTAATCTTTACATCCTAGAAGAACATCTTAAAAATAAAGGATTATCAAGAGAGGAGAGAGAAGAACTCTATCACATGATCGATAAAGAAGAAGAAGCTAGCGAGATCACCGATAGGTTCGATATCGGTGAAGAATTTATAGACCTGTTAGACGCTCCTTTTGAAGACGTACCAGGATACCTTGAAGACACTCAACATCATCAGTATATGGATGAGGTTACTAGATATCTGTCTCTTTATGGAATAGACGATGAAGATTATATCATCGATCTTCGAACGGTTAGAGGTTTAGATTACTATACTGGTGTTGTATTCGAGATAGATGCTGAACGACTCGGAGCGGAAAAGCAGATATGCGGTGGCGGAGATTATGATCTTGGAGATATATTCGGGACAGAGATCCCATCGAAGGGTTTTGCTATCGGGT
>PWHU01000137.1 GCA_003555395.1 Thermoplasmata archaeon | reverse complement strand
GAATACTATGAAGAAAGGTCTGGACGTATAAACCAAACTTGGTCTTTCCCTTACATCTGGTCGATCTATATCATAATCATCATCGCCGCCGGCGGTACGGTACTGCTGATCAGAAGATGGAAGAAGAAAAAAGAAGTGGATGACTCTAAAGACGATGACCTAGAAGACGATTGAAGGTCTTACGCACTCTCAGAGTGAAAGAAAAGAATCAGTAAATTATTTAAGTATTCAAAAGAGTAGTAAGCGGGTAAAATGGGCCGTAATAGGAAGATGTCGAAGTTATTTTTGATATTTTTAGCTTCAAGTTTAGTACTTTGGTATATCGATAATATCGTTTTACCATATCATCATTTTTCAGTGTATATATCATGGATAGCACTTTCTTTTTACGTATTGACCTTGACCTTTTTGATCCCCTTCGTGGCAGAACAGCTCTTGCCCGAGTCCGGATCTATGATGTCAGACGAGAAAAAAGTGACTTCTGAAGCGACGGAGAAAAGTAGCGAAAAGATACAGAAAACGGAAGTGGATAAAACTGCAGTCTCTACACGTCGGAGCGAAGGTTTCTTTTCTAGGATGAACTTTTTCAGCCAGGAAAAAAAGTGCGATGAATGCGGAACAGAGTTGGAGTATAGAGAAGATTATCAGAGTTATTATTGCTCCGTCTGCCATACATACAAACGAGAGTGAATACCGGAAACTAACGGGTTCACCTACGTGAAGATCATTGAGGTCAGATACTTTATCGAGCTTTCATAACATCACTTTTTTCGAAAGACTTTTATGATAAAACTGCATTTCCTTACATTATAGTGGAAGACACTGAAAAATTCACTAAAAGTTGTGTCTTTGACTATAAGGAGGCACTAACATGGATAAATTGAAAGGGTTAGAAGGTAAAAAAGTTCTCAGCGGAGACGGAAAATTGGTCGGTGAGGTAAACGATTTCACATATCAAGGTAACAACATAGAAAAGATGGTCGTCAAGATGAATAAGGATATCCTAGAGGATATAGGCGAAGATAAACCTATCTTGTCTTCCGTCAAAAGATGTCTGCACGTAGGAAAGATCAAGGCTTTCTCGGATAACGTGATACTGCACGGCGATCTAGACGATCTACATATGGATTTTGAAGAAGTTTTTGAGGAAGAACTCGTATCTTCCATCAGAGGCATGAAGATAAACGACAGCGGAGGAAGAGATGTAGGCAAGGTGACCGACGTTTTGATAGACGTCGAGGGTTGGAGTCCACCTTCACTGCTTATAAAGCTGAAAAAAGATATATTGGATACCTTGGATATGAAGGGTTCTCTATTATCTAAAACTGAACTCGCCGTATCGATGACGCACGTGGAGGAGATCAGCGATTGGATAATACTGGATAAATCGGCAGACGAGCTCGGAGAGATCATCCAAAAGGAACCGGTGAAGAAGGTGTAGATTTATCTCCTTAACGCTAAGGATGATAAAAAAGCTTTATTTAGATAGTCTCTTTTGATGTAAGGGTAAATATGTACGATAGAGTAGTCGTTCCCACGGACGGGTCTGAGATCGCCGAGGTCGGAGTGGAAGAGGGTCTAGAGGTCGCAAAGGCTCTAGATATACCTGCGATCAGTATCTACGTCATGGACTATTCAGCCTTGGAGGAATTGGCTGAGCAGAGGCATAAAGAGAGTGTGCGTAAAGGCATGGAGAACGTGGGCGAGAGAGCGTTGAGGAAAGTTAGGAAGAAAGCCCACGATTTTGGAGTAGATATCGAGACAAAAAACCTGATAGGTAAACCTTACAAGAGGATAGTAGAGACCGCTAACGAGAACGACATAATCTACATGAGCAGCCACGGCGCCTCAGGTTTTTCAGAACTTTTCTTCGGGAGTAACGCGGAAAGAGTGGTCAAGCACGCGGAGTGTACCGTGGCTGTGGTCAAGGCCAGGTAACTCCTCGCGAGTAGAACGGGGCAGTTTCAAGTAAATTAAGCATAAGCGATAAAATTTTAATATCGAACAACATGATAGTCATACCATGCAGGACCTATACTCATGGATAGTTTTGTCGGTGGCCCTCGGTGCTATCGGTTTCTTTATAGCTTTCAGCAAAGCCGCTCGGGAGAGAAAGAAGATGTTGGATTCGCTGCAGAAAGAAACCGCCGAGGGTCTCTTGGATCGTGACGGTAATATCCGGGAAGCCCTTTCAGGATATACGCTCGTCTATATGACGGTGTTAGTTCCTGCTTTCATCTACACTCTACTGGGTGCGATATTGGTGTACCTTTTTGGAGTACAGACGGACGCGCAGATCAGGATGGTTACAGGTGCGCTGATAACACTCGGTCTCACCAGTTTTTTCACCAACGTGGGAAGATCTTCCATACTCGAAGAAGTGATGAACGGTTTGAATGGACGTGAGGACGGGTCTAAAAACGATTTCGGTAAATACATGATATTCCTTGTATTCTTTGAAACACTCGCCATATACGGATTACTGATCTTTCAACTAGGGCTGATATTTTCTGGCGTGATGGAAGGTGAAACCGGAGTGACCATGGAAGTAGCTAACAATTACTCGATGGGCGCTGTGATATTGGGTCTCTCCGCTTCCTGCTCCTTACTGATGGGACGACTTTTCAACAGACTCGAAGGTCCCTTGAAAGAGGATCCGCAGCTGTTTGTTAAGAAATGTATGTACCTCGGGATCGGACATATCCCCGCATTGGTCGGCTTGGTGATCGCGATCTTCCTGATGATCGAAGGAGGAGTTATCGGCTGACGACAGAAAAAGGTCTGTAAAAAATACAGAAGTCTTCTTCTATAGCCCTTTATGAACTCATCGAAGCCAAGCTTTCTCCACTTGACTCTTGGGCACCCAGGCGTCGTCTATCAGTACGGCTTTATCGGTGATGGCTTCCACTTCACCTTCTACTATGCCTTCAGGTATCCTTTCCTTCTCGGCCAACCAGTCGGCCACCTCGACGCCTATCTCGTCGCCCTCTCCAACATCTCCTATGTCTATCTCATTTTCTTCTTCCATATCGGACTCGATTTGTTCTACCGATAAGAATTTTTTGGCTTTTCTACCATGGAAGAAGATCGGTATCATTCATCCGAACTTTTCCAGCGTGCTCTGTTCTCTCACTTCTTTATCCATGAGCTTATCCAGAACTTTTTTGTGGTGTTCTTCTTTCTCCAATTCCTTTTTCAGCCTGTAGACATGTTCGAACATCTCTTTCTCGGCGTGTCTACTCTTCCAATAGAAAGCCTCGTCTTTCGTATCCTTGGAGATGAGCACGTAGACCTTTCCAAAACTTCGGTCTCTTCCGGTCCTTCCCTTCCTCTGTATGGAACGTACGGCTGAAGGTACCGGCTCATAGAATATCACCAGTTCCGTATCGGGTATATCCAATCCTTCCTCGCCTATCCTGGTGCAGACCAAAACGTTGTTCGTCCCTTCTCTGAAAGCCTTTAAAGTATTCTTCTGTTCATCTTGGTTCATGCCGGCGTCGTCCCCTTTGTCCGCTTGACCGATAAGTCTCGCGGGTTCTAGATCGTCCAGCTGTTTCAATTCCTGTATCAGATAATCCACCGTATCCCTGTACTGAGCGAATATCATCGCTCTTCCCCCGCTCAACTCTTCCCTCAATATCTTTTTGGTTTCGGTCAGTTTAGGGTTGGTTTCCACGGGCATCGCTTTCAGATCCAATAACTTATCGTTCAAGAGGCCGAATTCTTCTTTCTTCTTCACGTATTTTGAAGACCTGTCGTCTTCCTCCTGAAGCCTCAAAAGATAGCGGTGGGCGGCATCTATGCCTTGAGTCAACAGCAGTTCTTTCAAGTGTGCGGTTTTTATAGACGCCGAAGTCAACGACATCGCGTGGAAAAGATATCCTTTGTTCCCTTTACCTTTCTTTATCCTTTTCTGTAGGGTCTCTTGCGTCTCTATGAGAGCTTTCTTTCCCACGTTCTCCGCTTTCATGTTCCGTGCCTGCTTTGTGTAATCTCTGAGATCGTCGAGGAACTCTTGAAGCATGGAGTTCAACCAACGTTCCATGGTTTCGAGTTCTTCGCTCTTCTCGATCTCGATCCAATCCAATCTTCTTTCCCCTACATAAGGTTCAACGTCCTGGTCTTCTTCTTGCCTCGTCTCTAGGTGTTCGATACCCAAGTGATAACAGACCTCTACCAGCTTTTTGAAAGAGCTCCCCGGCGAAGCGGTCAGTCCTAGGAACTGTATATCTTCTTTACACGCTTTCGCTATCTCTACGTAGGCGTAGTCTCCAACGGCTCTATGGACCTCGTCGAAGACCATCAGACCGAACTCTGAGATGGGTAAAAGGTGAAGGTCGTTGTTGACAGTTTGAGGAGTGGCGACGAAAACTTTGCACTCTTCTTTCCACAGCCCTTCTCTTTCCTTTTGGCCGTAGAGTTCTCCCGTGATCAGTATAACGTCTTCGTCTTTCAACATCGTAGAATCTTTTATGAAGTCGAGGTGCTGCTGGCACAGTGGTCTAGTAGGAGCCATGATCAACACCTTTTTTTCCTCTTCAACGATATCCGCGACGAGATAGACCGCGATGGCCGTCTTTCCCAAACCGGTAGGTAGAACTACAAGAGAATTTTTATCTTTGACTTCGTGGAATATGTTCAACTGGTAATCTCTTCTTTCGATGACTTCCGTGTCGATAAGCGAAGGCGTCTCTAGCATCGTGACGAAAATACGTTGAAGAGAGTATAAATCTTTGCTTGAAAAAATGCATATATGATATCTCATCTCCAATGCTCGGAAAGGAAATAACAAGATCGAGGCGAAAGAAGGCTTCGCAGCGGTAGCTTCCGATCTCACGATGGAGTTCATAGTGGATGGGACCGTAGTCATGGCCGCGTTGATCCTTCTTCTGGTCTTCATGAGTCCGCCGCCCTGGATATTCGGAATAATCCTGGTATTCGCTTTGGTCTCCTCTTTAATCATCTTCATTATCCTAGATATCTATTTCGCCCTCAAAATAGTTAATAAGATCGTTCTCTGGATATGTAAACACATCAAGAGTGTGAAGGAGCGCAAAGAAGATATCTTAGAGAAGTACGAAGGTTTTCGCCAGAATTTCAAGAGAGCACTACAAGATAAAGGCATTTTCAGTCAGACCCTCACCCTTTCATTCATGAGAAAAGCTTTCGAGGGCATGAAGTATTATGTTCTCTTGGCTGCTTTGGGCCATCAGATAGGTTTCACGAGCATTTTTATAGCGGTCGGTTTGAGTATAACGCTGTTACTCATCCCGGGTATACCCGGTAATATCGGTGTCTACGAAGGCGGCATGGCCGCTGTCTTCATATTCTTGGGTGTCCCCTCAGGTGTTGCAGCCACGGCAGTTTTCCTGGACAGGCTGGTCTGGTATTGGGGCATCACCGGGATCGGTGGGATATTAGGTACCAAGTATGGATTAGACCTTCTGACGAAAAGAAAAGCGGAAGAGATATGAAAGGATCTTAATTCACTTTCATACGAAACTACTCATCAGGTTTATATATCACCATGCTCACTAAAATATATCAGCAAAGTACAAGAGGTAGATAAAATGATATCTAAAAAGAATTTGGTTCTCAGCGTAATATTTCTGCTCATAGTAAGCATGCTAGGGATCGGATGGGTTGGTGTAAGTGATACTTTTGTAGACGATGGAGAGAATGAGGTATATCTATCGACCGAGTTCGATGATAGTATATTACAGGATGACGATGACCAAGTTTATGATCTGACAATCGTGATTTACAGCGAGGATAATGAGACATTAGAGGGAGCTTCGGTGGAACTAGAATATAACGAGGACGATCTGCTTAAAGAAAGCGATGAAAATGGAAGCGCTAGTTTCACAGTAAGGGAAGGTATCTACGAATTCAAGATAGAAAAGGAGGGTTATCAAACCGTTGAAGGTTCCGTGGAAGTCGATGGAGATACCGTTATAGAAGTCACTATGGAAGAGGAAAGAGATCTTTCAGTGTTGATGCAGTGGATCGGCTTGGCGGTAATATTGGGTGTTGTCTTTTACGGTCTTACCAAGATAGATACCAGTGCCACGAAAACTTTTGGATTGTTCGGATTCATGTTCGTATTCTTCGTGATAATCGGTTTTCTGCTTGGAGAATTCTTCATGGATAACTGGATTCTTGGAG
>PWHU01000138.1 GCA_003555395.1 Thermoplasmata archaeon | reverse complement strand
TTTCCGGATCGAAAAAAGTTCCCGTAGCGGATGAAGATGCTTTGAAAAAGTACGTGAAGAAAGCCGCTTCGAAGATAGACTCGTCTCCGGTAACTTCGAGAGGTCTGAAAAAGTTCGGCACGCCCATACTGGTCAATTTACTCACCTGGCTCGGCATGTTCTCCAAGCACAATTATCGTGAAGCCGCTGGCGAAGAAGAAGCCGATAACCTCTCCGGGGAGAGGATGAGTGAAGAGATAGTGGAAGAACACGAAGGCTGTTACGCCTGTCCCATAAGGTGCGGCCTTAAAACGAAGACGGAAAAGGAAAGTGGAAAAGGGCCGGAGTACGAGAGCGTCTGGGCCTTAGGTGCGAACCTAGGTATATTCGATCTCGAAAAAACGACGGAATCGAACTACCGCTGCAACGAATTGGGGTTAGATACTATCTCGACGGGAGGCACTCTAGCCTGTGCTATGGAGATGAGCGAAGAAGGCGTTTGGAACAAAATGGACGGTTTCGGTTCCTCTCCTATAGAACTGTTAGATAAGATAGCCGAACGTGAAGGAGTCGGAGACGAACTGGCCGAAGGTTCTGAACGGCTCTGTGAAAAGTACGGCTGCGAATTCTCCATGAGCGTGAAGGGGATGGAGCTTCCGGCTTATGATCCAAGAGGTGCTGCGGGACAAGCACTCTCCTTCGCGACTTCCAACAGAGGAGGCTGCCACCTCAGAGGATACATGATAGGCGAGGAGATATTCGGGGTCCCGAAACTCTTCGATCGTTTCAAGACCAGCGGTAAGGCTCAAGTGGTTAAAAGATCGCAGGAGAGGAACGCATATCTGGACTCGCTGGTGACGTGCAAGTTCGGCTCATTTGCGCTGGACGAAGAATTCTATTCACGCTTCTTGACGTGCGTTACCGGTGAAAGGTTCACGGTGTCGGATCTTCACCTCGTGGGTGAAAGGATATATAACCTGGAGAGGGAGTTCAACGTGAAAGCCGGCTTCGATAGAGAGGACGACCAACTCCCTAAGAGGTTCGAACAGCCTTTGGAGGAAGGTGCTTCTTCGGGCAACGTCTTCGATATGGAGGGGATGCTGGACGAGTATTATGACGTGATGGGCTGGGACGAAAGGGGAAGGCCGAAAGAGGAGACTTTGAAGAGGTTGGGCGTCCCAGAACTGTGAAGGTCTTTCAATCTGAGAAACCCCTGACGAATGCTCTCACGTTCTTTCCCAGGACGTCGTGATTGTACCCGCCTTCCAACAGAGCGAACCTTCTTCCACGGCACTTCTCTTCGGAGAATTTTTTTAGTATCCTTCCCAACCGCAGATAATCTTCTGTCATCAATTTTCCACCCCAATCTTCGACGTGCTCGTCGAAGCCCGCCGAGACGCCGACGATATCGTAGCTCTTTTCTCTCTCTAGGCGTGACTCTACTTCTTTCATGTAGTCCTTTCTCTCTTCCGATCGTGGATTCATTATGGTTATGTCGGGATCGTTCCCCAAACAGTTGATGTTACCGTCGCCGGTATGAAGGTCGAAATCCATTATGAAAGCCGTATCGACCTTTCCCGCTTCTCTCAAGCTCTCTATCGCCACGGCCATATTGTTGAAGTAGCAGAAACCCCAGCAGGAATCGGGTGAAGCGTGATGGCCGGGAGGTCTTATAACAGCGAAGGTAGGTGTACCCTGAAAAGCCGATCCTGCAGCCCGTAAAGAAGCACCCGCCGCCAAGGCTCCCATGCGGTAGGTTTTTTCCCTCCTCTCTCTGATGTTCCGTAGATGTTCTACAGTGTGTACTCGCTTTAGATCGGAAGCTGATGCAGGACTGGGTTTAAAAAAATTCAGTCTTTCTTCATCTTCCAACTCCTCTATTATACATCCGATCCTCCCCTGCTCGGCGGCCGGGTCGGAAGCGTAACTTGTTTCTTTGAACTTGGGATGATAGATGATCTCCATGTTTTCATAAATCGAGTAATAGAATGTAAACTTTTTTGAAGTATCTGTTCTTCTCTCCTCTTTCAAAAAGTATTATTACTCCCACCACGTTCAGCGGAACAGCGATAATCAGAGGCGGGAAAGTATGGAGCGAGACATCCTAGAAGAGATGCGCAGGTACGGAAAATTCTTAGAAAACAGAGGGCTGAACCTTTCGTCCCACAGCGGCAACATGAGCGTCAGGAGGGGAAACGACCTCTACATCAAGAGACGAGGGGCGATGATGGGCGCCTTGAAAGAGCAAGATATAGTGAAGACCGGTGTTGACAAAGACGACAGCGGCGTGATAATCGCCTCGACGGAAGTGGGTGTCCACAGGGCAATATACCAGAACACTTCAGCCCTCGCGGTGATACACGCTCACACACCCTACGCGATATCACTTTCATTGGTTAGAGAAGAGATAGTCCCGATAGACGACGAGGGAAAATACCATCTCAGGAAAGTCCCAATATTAGATATAAAAGAGTCGATAGGTTCCAAAGAAGTGGAAAAAGAGCTGCCGAAGGTCCTGCAGGACTACAATGCAGCGGTGGTCAAGGGGCACGGCACATTCGCTTACGGCGAGAACCTTGAAGAAGCGTACAATTGGATCACCGTCGTGGAGAGCATCTGTAAGGTCATCTACCTAGTGGAGAACTTGGGCGGAGACACCGTGAGGGAGGGAGAGTGGTGACGTTCCACTACATAGAATTCAAGACCCACTGCCATGCCACTGAGAGTTTGGAAAAGGTGAAAGAAGCGGTGGAAAACCTGGTCGGGAAGGAACTAGAGATGGAGATATCGGAAGCGGAGGGTTACTACGGTAATCCCATAAAGGTTCTAGAGGGCGAGATATCACGTAATCGAGAGATGGACGACTTTTTTGAAAGACTGCCGGACGATGTCAGATCGGAACTCGAGAAAGAATTGGAAAGAAGGATCGACGATAGGTGCAATTTCTTCTTTAGGGTGGATAAAGGCAGGGCCTACGAGGATGAATCGGTCTTGACCGACGGGGGATACAGTATAAGGGTCAGGGCCCGCGTCGAAAGTTACCCATCCAGAAAGGAAACCGCCGTGGAGAAGATGAGAGAACTTCTCTCTTGATTCAAGATAAGATGCGGTGGAAACATTTATTTGGACGTTCTTCTTAGTAGATTCGAGGAGAAATCATGGCAGACGTTGATAGACTGTTGGAAGAAGCTGATAAGCAACTCAACCAGTTCGAGTACGAGGACGCTTACGAGAAGTTTTCTGACCTTCTTGAAGAAGACCTAGAAGATGAAAAATTGGTAGCGCGTGCCCACTTCGGCAAAGCCGAGGCCGCACTCGGTATAAACGAGGTAGAGATCGAAGACATATTGGATGATTATGAAAAGGCGATAGAGCTTGACGACAATCCATTTTACCGTCAAGCGGCGGCGGGTTTCTGCATAGATATAGGTAAATTTGAACAGGCCGAGAAGCATTACAGGAAGGCGGCGGAACTAGATCCAGATAACGAGCAACATTATCTTTCAGATCTCGCCGTCGGTTATCGATACAAAGCTCCCATAATGATGGAAGAATACGTGGAACAGGCGGGCGAGGATATCATCTTGAGAAAATCTTTGAATTACATGTTAGAGGCACTAGACATAGATAAAGAAAAAGCCAAGGAACTCCTTGGATAGAGGTGTGAAATATGTTCTGTCCAGAATGTGGTGCGCTGATGAAACCTTCAGGGGACGAGTGGGTCTGCAAGAAGTGTGGAGCTGCCAAGAAAAGAAGCGACGAGGACGACGACAAGATCACCACGGAGAAGGAAGAGGAAAAAAAGATGGTGGTCATCGAAAAAGAAGAAAGCACACAGCCTAAGACCAAAGTTAGATGCCCCAACTGCGACAACAACGAGGCTTACTGGCGCCTAGAACAGACTAGGGCTGCGGACGAGCCGGAAACTAGGATCTACAGGTGTACCGAATGTGATCACCGGTGGAGAGAATATTGAATCACAAGAAGTGATATGAATGTTCGAGATAGGCAGGATCAGGTTCAGGCCTTTCGGAAGAGAAGATCTTTCATTCATGGATAAGTGGGAGAATACCCGAAAAGTAACACTTTATGCTAGAGGAGAGCCCTTGGTCTTCAAGAACTCAGAGGTTATAGAGAAAGAATTTGAAGAGTATATGGAAGACGATAAAAAGCATCGATTTATGGTTGAACTTAGAGAAGACGACAAGAACATAGGCATAGCGACTTACAAGGAAAGGAACAAGAAAGTAAGAAACGGAGATATAGGCACCTACATAGGGGAACAAGAGTACTGGAATGAAGGTATAGGTAAGGAGATAGCCTTGGGTTTGTGTGAGATACTATTTTTTCACAAAAATTTTGATAGGTTGAGTGCTTGGAGCTCTAATTTCAACAAGAGGAGTCATAATGTGCTGGAGAGTTTGGGCTTCAAACAAACGGGAAGGGCTAGAAAGAGCGGATACATGTTAGGCAAGAGGATAGACTGGTTGATGTTCGACCTTCTGAGGGAAGAATACATCCACAATAGAGACTCTAACTTGGAAAATATACTAGGAGACAAAAAAGAAGAGTACGTCATATCACAGTGTAAGCTCACTTTAGACGATGAGTGAACAAAAAATAAGAAAAAATTAAAACCCAAGAGCTTTGTACCTATTTTCGAGAGACATGGTAAAACCTTCGTCGATAACCTACAAACAGAAAGTTTTGATCTACCTGGATAGATTCAGCAATCTAGAAAACGACGATAGGGGGGAAAAACCGGAAGATATAACTCAAAAAGGTATCGCGGAGAACCTTAACATCTCGAGAACCCACGTATCAAGAATCGTAAAAAAGCTCAACGAAGAAGGTTCTTTAAAGGAAAAAAAGGAATCAGTAAAAGGCCATCATAAAAAATTGAAAACCTATTACTTGACATCACAAGGTATAAAAAAAGTCGAAAGACTACTATCGGAACTCTCGGAGATCAAGGTCGATCTCGTCATAGATAGCGAGGAAAAAGAACTTTCAGTGACGAAGATTGAAGAAGAAACCGACGGCGAAATAGACGCGCTCACCGCTCTCCACCTTATAGAGGATTCCAAAGATAACAGGATAGACATGGAGGAGCTCACCCCTAAAGAACCCGTGGTCTCGACCGAAGATGCACACAAGGTGGAGGAAATCTACGGGCGGGAGGAAGAGTTAAAGGAGATGAAAGATTGGCTGGAGGAAAACACGCCTGTGATGGCCGTACTGGGTAGAAGAGGCTCTGGCGCCTCGACACTGGCATCTAAATTCATAGACGATGTAGAGGGAATGCATATACTATGGATAGACCTGAAAAAGGTCTCTGTTCAGGACCTCGAGGATAAACTGTCGACTTTCTTAGATAAAATAGAAAACCAGGAAGCCGATCTTGATGTTACAGACACTATCGATGAACTTTTGAACAAATATGCTCTCTTGATCTTCGACGATTATCAAGAAGTCCAGGACGAGATAGTCCATTTTTTGAGCCGTCTTCTGCAGGAATTTGAAAACGTCTCTGAAGGAAAGAGGTCGTTGAAAGTTATGATCACAGGAAGAGTAGGAACTCCTTTCTACCAAAGATTTTATCAGCAGGAGCAGATAGAAAGAGGTCTGGTAAAAGAGGTAAAACTTTCTCCTTTGAACAAAGATGACGCTCAGAGGATAATAGGTGATGAGATAAAGGAAGACGCCATGGAAAGGATAATGATGTTCACAAAGGGTTCCCCGCTGTTGTTGAAATTGTTGAGGGAAGGGAAAGAAGAAGAACTTTGCCAGATCACACCATGGGAAAAGGAACAGATCTCTTTGTTGATGTATCTAAAAACGAAGAGAAAGGAATGAACTAGAAAAAAATTATATAGAGAGTTAGGTTTTATCAACAAGGGATAATATGATTAGAAATAATCTTGCTAGGTTTTTCATCATCTTACTCGGTTTCATCTTTTTTGTTGTAGCTGCCCTGGTGTCGATGACGGAGGTCCCGGACGTCATACCCATCGGTATAGGTATAGTTGGCATCTTTCTCATAATATTACCGTTCACCTATCAAACCTAAGTTTGACACTTGCTCCGCTAATTTCTCAAGAAAATTGATTTGACAGGAGTCATTTATCGGGGTTTTTAACCCCTATTTGTCAAGATTTTGCACATTTTTTACCCAAAATCGACCGAGAAATCGGGTTAAAGTTAGAAAATATGTAC
>PWHU01000130.1 GCA_003555395.1 Thermoplasmata archaeon | reverse complement strand
TTGGAATGGAACTCTATTGTGAATCCACGGTAGCTAACATCGTGCAGGCCCGGAAGACCTTGTAGTTCGTCTCTATATCTTCCGTGTCTATGATGAATTCTTTGGCGCCAGTTCTTTCAACCGAAGGTAAAAGCTCTACGTTGTCGAGCTTACCGGCGTCTTTGAACCAGACGTGGAAGCGGGTCTCTTCCGGCTCTATTATCTTGCCTCTATCGTTCTTTCTTGTTTTTAGTTTCCTCTACCTCTTCTAACTCTCTATGTACTTTATTATCTCGTCAATACCGTGCTATCCTCCACTCCATATCTAGAGATTTCGATCTTCGCTAATCTAGTATCCTGCTCTAAATACCACTATCCCTTATAATATCTATAAATTTAGCTGTAACGATCTCTCAAGCTGCTAGCGGAGTGTATTTCCCTTCGGTTCAGCCACTATCTATCTTCTTGAGTTATTCTTCTAATGCAATGTTCTATTGGATTTACACGATAGAGACCAACGGGTTAGTAGTTCTTCCAACTATGGAAAGGGTAACTATACCCATCAACTATGTTCCATAAGTAGTTTTCATCGGTCTCGCCATAATTGACTGCAGTTATATCCCAGCCTGCTTTTTTGTAAGTTTGGACATCCTGCATTTCCGCGGTGGTTAAACCTGTCCCGCCGTCACTGCTATCCCTTCTTGAAGTTTCAACATCCCAGAAAGAGGCGGATATATATCCATCCTGGTTTACTCCTATAAGCCCGCCCGCATACCTTCCACTTACCTTTCCCGTCGAATACGAGTTAATCACCGTACTTTCCTGGTTCACCCCAACGAGTCCGCCTACATAATCATTTGTTATACTCACGTCTCCAATTGCATAAGAGGCTTCAACTGAGCTTTTATAATTTAATCCAACAAGACCACCTGCATGGTATTCCCCATTCACCTCTGATGAGGCATATGAATTCTGTACCGTGCCTTCATCATTTAAGCCAATGAGTCCGCCGACTCGATGGCCTCCATTCACGTCACCGGATGCATATGAGCCTAATATCAAACCAGAGTTTAATCCACAAAGCGCCCCCACATTATTGTTTCCGCTCACGTCGACATCAACGAGCCTGACATCTGTAACCTCAGCTTCATCATCGATATATCCCAATAATCCTACATAATCTGTCCCTTGGCGATCTATGTGAAGTTCACTTATTTCATATTCATTTCCATCGAAGATCCCCGTGAACGGTTCTTTAGAATCACCTATTGGATCAAAGCCGGCACCTCTGTTCCACTTCTCTGTTTCCCTCGCGTCTATGTCATCTACAACAGTATAGAATCCTCCTAAATCTTCCTCCATCTGCTGTAACTGTTCAATATTTTCTATTGTGATAGTACATCTGATAGCAATGGGTTTACTAGAAGCCCAGGTAGTGTAAGCGTGATCATATCCATTTTCATAACCTCCTGACAAACCTTCACCTAAATTCATCCTCACCTTGAACTCATATTTCTCACCATATTCTATACCATTACTAACCTCGAACGTATTCATACCTGTTGTCACCTTTTCTGGGTTAACACTTTCATTCAACGGTTCTATTGTATCATCGTAATCTCCGTCATATTCATTTTCGGGTAGCTCATCTGTCTCACCTAGATATGTCCATTCTCCGTATTCTCCTCCTTTTATGAACACGGAATAACTGACGAATTCATCGTAAGTACCCATTCCTGGCGACACTCTAGCTTCATTATCCCAGTCGGTATAAACTGGTGATTCGACTTCGATCTCGATCCAACCCTCTCCTCCTGATCTTTGCCTAGGTGTTGGTATAGGTTCATACTGTCCCACCATAGATTCCTGAGGATTAGCTACCATATCTCCGTCCACCCCTCTCATAGCCGACCAGACATAACCATCGTCGCCTTCGACATTCTCTTCGGACACTTCGTTCACAAAATATACATGATTACCTAAACTGGGTGGAGAATTACTCCATCCATATTCAGGATTATTCGTATCCCATGCAAAACTACCATGCGAATTCTGCCATGACCCTCCTGTACCTTCGTTTATCGCTGTGTTGTTAGGATTTTCAAACTCTATAACGCTTATATTACCTAAATACTCTTCCCCGTCGTAGAACGTAGCTTCACCGTCATAACTTTCAATAAAAAATCCACCTAATTCATAGAGATTAGATTCTTCATTATCCTTTCTAGTTTCCGGATATAATTTAGATTCACTTTCAGACTCTATCAGTTCAATTTCCCAATAAAACGCTTTTTGAACAGCAAATCCGATTCCGTCTCCTGGCTCTATAACGAAATCGTCTGTCCACTCTCCACCGATTCCATCATAATAATACCTCTCACTGTAACCTCTGCTTATATAATCCCACTTCACCACATCGGAAATATATTCGCTCGTTTCCAAATCGCCCTCAATAGACATGACTAAATCGCTTGCTTTTAGTTCTCCATCGCCCGTTTTATCCACAAATGTGTATGGTATTGATGTGTAATGTCTTGGTCGCTCGTCACTATAGGTAATTGAGTGTTCCGTATCCGTGGCATTGACGTGCCAGGTGAATGAATCTTTCACAGCGAAGCCGATTCCGTCTCCGGGTTCTATAACAAAATCGTCCGTCCATTCTTCCGCAAAATCATCATAATAGTATCTTTCGCTGTACCCTCTGCTCATGTGATCCCATTTGACCACGTCGGATATGAACTCACTAGACTCAAGATCGTCTTCTATAGACATCACGAGATCGCTAGCTCTCAGTTTCCCGTCGCCGGTGCGGTCTTCGAATCCCATCGGTACCGATATGTAGTGCCTAGGTCTTTCATCGCCAAAATATTTTTCAACACAGAAAGCGATGCTAGAACTATCGCTTTCTTCTTCCCCGTTGCTTGACCTAACGATATAGTAGTTCTCCCCTCCCAGTGCATTTTCGTGGATGTGATTTGTCTCCTCAACCGTAGCAAGTAAATCCCATTCTGCAAAATTAGCGTACTTGTCCTCAGAATAGTATATATTATACTCTAGGAATCCTATGTCTTCCCAAATCACCTCTAGGTTTTCTCCAACTTCATCCTTTTCGATTCTTATCCAACTTGGTGGTTGCGGCTCATCTGTGAGAGTTATCTCTATCTCATGATATCCTACATCATACCAATCCCCGGGTTCAGGGATAATTTCTCTCTGTTGAGCCAAAACTGATAAGTCGTGAGATTTATACCAATCGATCTGATAAGTAAAATCTACAGATGGGTAGCTTGTTTGCCCTTCCAAGGAACCGTCTAGATAATATCGATATCTCACCTCGAGATGATCCCCGGGAGGTGTATATGGGAGTATCTCTGTTTCTAAATCGTATGGAAGCGAAGGGGTGTAAATTACATCACCATCTATAGGGTCTATGAAGCCAGTATGCTGAACTTCAATAAACTTTCCTTCACTTATGATATATTCCCAGCCTCCTTCAGAAAATCCATACACTTCAACTTTTATATGATTAGATCCTTCCTCAACATCCTCATAGGTGAAGTCAGTATTTTCTTTACCATACTGTGGATCACCTTCTTCCTGTCCGTCAAGATAATATTGATACTTCACTTCATCCACATGATAGCTGTCATACACCCCTACTTCTGTTTCTACCTCTTGATGGGGAGCTGAGATAGCTGAGATATCCTCATCGTCTAAGGGACAAAAGAATCCATCCCAATTCTCCACCGTTATAGCGATCCTATCCACTTCGGCTAGTTTATAGGTATCTTTATGTTCAAGATAAATCCACGTTTCCGCTTTCAGTGTGTAAATTCCTTCATCTAAATCTTCATATACGAAATCTGTATTATCTTGTCCAGGCACTGTTCCCTCGTATTCGCTATTCAGATGATACCTATATTTGACATCCGACATCCACTCATAAGGCTCTATCTCCGTCTCGAGATCATAAGGTGTGTCGAACATTGCATTATCGCCGTTCTCTGGTTCAATGAAACCTTTCCACGCCGTTTCAACATCGGATATCTTAATCATTATTTCGTCTTCATCCCAGAGTTCCCATTCATCATTCCCCCATCTTTGCGCTTCCACTTCCAATATCTTATAACCTTCCTCTAACCCTCCGTAGACAAAATCTGTGTTGTATAGTCCGTATTCCACACCCATGAGGTCATCACCTAGATAATACCTATACCTGACTTCTTCCTCATCAACATCTTCAATGTCAGCGGGCGCTATCTCGGTCTCGAGATCATATAGAACCTCGGTCACAATCTCCTCGCCGTCGTCCGGATCCATAAATCCGAATTCTCTTATGGCGTTTTGAGCTACAAGCGCATAGTCCTGATTTGCTTCGCCATCATTGTTCGAATCCGATGGTATTTGGTCCGCCATGATCCTAACCGTGTAAGTGCCGCTCTCGAGTTCTCCTGAAGGGATAAACACATTCTCTACATTGTTAACGTTATCGTAACCCTCTCGATAACCGGTATCGAAGTCTGCCATGACTTCCGCTTCAGGATAGGTAAATCCATCGTCGCTCTCTCCGTCTCCAGAAAGATCGAATGCGTTACCTCGTATGACATCTCCTTCAGGAGTTACGACTTCCAGATCCAGATCATTTTTTAATGTCGGTTCATCACCGATTTTTCCTTCCTTATCCGTCCAGGTGAGCGTGATCTTCAAAGGCTCGTCTTCAATCTTCATACCTTATCCTGTGTTCGTCATATTCGCCGGTCTGTAACAACGATTCCTGATCATCAAATATAAATTCTATTGGATCGTCAGTCGGATATTCTAATTTGGATATATCTACTATACCCCAACCTTCATCTTGGTTTGGTATAGGACCTGTCGTATTACCAACATCAGGGTTCAATTCATTAGCCGTATTGATAAGTATAGATTTGACCATCGCAGGACTAGGTCTTTCACCGTAGGTTTCCTCATACCATTCAACAACTACTGCAGTAGCACCCGCAACTGCAGGAGTAGCCATCGACGTTCCGGACATCTGCGTGTATCCTCCTTCTGGAGTCAAAGAATATATGCCTTCACCAGGAGCAACAACGTCCGGTTTTACCCTATCATCCTGTGTCCATCCACGAGAACTGAAATGCGCCACATTTTCCGCATTTTCGAAACCATCATCAGGATTGTAAGTTTCTGTAGCACCAACAGTTATGACGTTCTTTGCATTCCCTGGGCTACCCGTCGTGGTTGTGGAACCACCATAGCCCTCATTACCTGCAGCAACCGTTATAACCATCGGTCTGTTTTTATTAGTATTTCTCTCCGCATCTCTCACTGCCTGGTCAAAATCCTCGTCAGCATCAACGTAGGCACCATCGGTCATCACACGCCAGGAATTGCTGTGTATGTATGCGTCGGAACGCTGGGCCGGTTCTTCAACTATAGGGTAATATTCATCTGGGATCATATATGTTTTGTTGTCTAAAATCCTTGTTGCAAAAAGTTCAGAATCATAAGCCAAACCCTGAGCCATATAGTAATCTGCAAAATCTAAAGTTTCTCCCGTACCTCCATATGTGTCGCCCGCAGCGGAACCCGTAACGTGTGTTCCGTGGCCGTGGCCGTCGGCCCATCTACCTTCATCTGATGACTCACTTTCAAAATCGTATCCACCTATAACTCTACCAGAGAGGTCAGGATGACCAGCATCTCCAACGGTGCCGTCTCCTATGCCAGAGTCAGCTATCGCTATTGTAACTCCCTCTCCTGTATAACCGATTTGGTTAACATAGGCTCCGTAGTTTCCATGTTTTCTATACGGTTCGTTCGGATTACCCTCACGCCAATCACCTTCTTCAGGGTCAGAATAATCATCCATGAACCATGCTCCGCCCCCTATCAACTGAGAGTCGATCTCAGCCTGAAGTTCCGGTTCTACGTATGGAGCGATAAAATAAACTTCCCTCATCTGCGCTATTTCTGTTAATACCGATTCATGTTCTTCCTCAGCTACCATACGGGTACTGTCCTCTGAGATAGATTGGATAGTTACATTTGAATCCAATCTATCCAAAGTCTCTGTGGTCACACCCTCGATTAAACGAATATTAACTAAGCCCGGTTCCAAGTCTTGTGCGAGTTTGAAACCGGGTTGATAAATTCTAACATCATCTACAAAATATAGATCTTCAATGCTATCCGCCTGTTCCGGCGTCGTTATGACCTCGTAGGCATAGTTCGGAACATAGTTTACTATATCGGCAACCATCTCTAAGGTTTCACG
>PWHU01000126.1 GCA_003555395.1 Thermoplasmata archaeon | reverse complement strand
ATGAAGATTCACCGGTCAGGCACTATTTAGATGCTATCGGCGGAGGTCACTTCACCAATGTGCCCGAATTGGTCAAAGCCCTTACCATCGACGGTCCGAAGATCCTAAAATGGCACGAGGAGCTCGGGATCATGTACGATAGAGAAGACGATGGTAATTTTGTAGAACTCCCTGGCGGAGGAACTTCCAGGTACCGACTGCATTCGTCGGGTGATTATACAGGTATGGAACTCATGAGAGTTTTAAGGGATGAATCAGAAAATTTTGACATACCCGTACTTGAATTCACTCCGGCGGTTGAACTGCTGAAGGACGATAAAGGGCAGGTGGCGGGCGCACTACTCATGAACCTGGAGACTAACGAGTACTACGTGGTAAGAGCGAAATCAACGGTCATGGCCACCGGAGGTTTCGGAAGACTCCACGTTCAAGCTTTCCCGACTACCAACCATTACGGTGCCACCGGAGACGGGTTGATAATGGGATATAGAGCAGGGGTACCGATAAGAGACCTTGACAGCGTACAGTACCATCCTACGGGAGCCGCTTTTCCGGATCAGATCGTCGGTCTGCTGGTGACTGAAAAAGTAAGGAGCTTAGGCGCCCAACCCGTAAATGTTGACGGAGAACTGTTCGTTAACCCATTGGAACCGAGAGACATAGAAGCGGCGGCCATCATCAGAGAATGCAAGGGAAGAGAGAAAGGAGTGACTACGCCGACGAGCATGCAGGGTGTATGGTTAGACTCGCCTTTGATCGAGATGAAATCCGGAGAGGGTACCATCGAAGATACCCTGCCCGCGATGGTGAGGCAGTACGAGAGGTTCGGCATCGACATAACCAAAGAACCGATACTGGTCTATCCTACTCTGCATTATCAGAACGGTGGTTTGGTAATCAATGAAGATGGATCAACACCTGTAAAGGGACTCTTCGCAGGAGGAGAAGTCGAAGGAGGAGTCCACGGTAAAAACAGGTTGATGGGCAATTCTCTACTAGATTACAACGTATTCGGTAGAAGAGCCGGCATCAACGCAGCTAAGCATGCTAAGAAAGCATCTGTTGGAAAACTTACACTCGATCATGTGGATGATTACAACAAACAGCTCGAAGATGCAGGTGTCAAAACCGATAGAAAGGCCCCCTTACTACTGCCGGAATATAGGGGTAAACAAGTCTTGAGACGTCATCTAGACGTCGAAGTAACACTATAGAAGGTGTAAGAAGGATGATAGAACTAAACGAGGAGTACTGCAAAGGATGCAACCTGTGCATAGAGTACTGTCCTAGAGATGCGCTGGAGCCTGCGGAAGAACTCAACGAGAAAGGTATACATCCGCCGGTGGAAGTAGAAGAT
Source organism: Thermoplasmata archaeon (assembly GCA_003555395.1). GTDB lineage: Archaea > Thermoplasmatota > Thermoplasmata > Halarchaeoplasmatales > Halarchaeoplasmataceae > Natronoplasma. The sequence goes on along the minus strand of PWHU01000126.1, from coordinate 4,927 downwards.
CGATGCAATGGCTGCAGACTCTGCGAATTGATTTGTCCGGATTTTGCTATAACCGTTGTTGAAGAAGACGAAGAAGAGGATTAATAAGATGAATGAAGAAGAGTTAAAGAAAGCTAAAAAAGCGATAGGAGAAGAGTCGCAGTTCATCCATGGAGATACTGCCGTTGCATACGGAGCTCTCTTGGCGGGCTGCAGATTCTTTGGAGGTTATCCGATAACTCCCGCTTCAGAGATAGCAGAAAAGATGGCCGAGCTGCTGCCCAAGGTAGGAGGAAAGTACATCCAGATGGAAGACGAGCTCGGCAGCATAGCTTCCGTCATCGGTTCATCATGGACTGGAGCTAAAGCCATGACCGCAACTTCTGGACCCGGTCTATCATTGATGCAGGAAAATATAGGCTTTGCTCACATGAGTGAAACTCCTCTAGTTCTTGCCGACGTTCAACGTTCCGGGCCCTCTACGGGTCAGCCCACTCTAGGCGCCCAAGGAGACATAATGCAGACACGATACGGCAGTCATGGAGACTTTGCGGCCATAACATTATCTCCTAACAATATTCAGGAAACGCTCAATTATACCATAAGAGCCTTCAACTTAGCCGAGGAGTATAGGACACCTGTTTTCCTGATGTTGAGCGCCGATTTAGGCCATATGAGGGAGATGGTCAGGATACCGAAAGAGGTCGAAACCTTCGAGAGGAAAAGACCTAAAGTTCCGCCGGAAGAATACGTCCCCTTCGGTAAAGGCGATTACGGTAAAGAAAAGGTTCCGGAGTTCGGCGTGTTCGGCGACGGATATCACACCTACGTTACTGGATTAACCCATGACGACCATGGTTTTCCAGCTACGGACGATCAAGAAGATCATGATAGACTGATAAGGAGACAGGTGGAGAAGATACTGGACGACAGAGAAGAATTGACCGATGTGGAGAAGAGAAGTTTGGACGACGCAGATGTCGCCCTTGTATCTTATGGTATAACCAGCCGAAGCGCTTTAGGTGCCTTGAATAAGGGAAGAGAGGAAGGTAAGAAGCTTGGTTATCTGCGTTTGAAGACATTGTGGCCCTTCCCGATCAAGGATATCGAAGAGCTGTCAAAGAACGTAGACAAGATAGTCGTAGCGGAACTGAATTTGGGGCAGATCTATCATAAGGTCAAAGAACATGCTGATAAGGAGTGTGAAATAGCTTTAGCGGACAAGATAGGCGGAGAGATACATTCACCCGATGAGATACTAGCGGAGGTGTGAACATGGAAGAAAAGGAAGAAAAAAGAAAAGTAGAGATGATAAGTGCGAAGGAGATCCGCGATAAATATCTTAGACACGACATGATGCCCCATATATTCTGTACCGGCTGCGGTATCGGTAACGTATTGGATTACACGTTATGGGCTTTAGAGAAGGAAGGACTCGATATGGATAAGACGGTGTTTCTCTCCGGCATCGGCTGTTCTTCTAGACTCCCCGGTTATATCGACGTGGATTCTCTTCATACCACCCACGGGAGAGCGTTAGCCTTCGCTACGGGGGTTAAGATAACAAATCCGGAATTGAACGTTATAGTCTTCACAGGCGACGGCGATTGTATGGGCATAGGCGGTAATCATTTTATCCACGCGTGCAGGAGGAACATCGATATAACTGTTATCGCGGTAAACAATTACATCTACGGCATGACAGGTGGTCAGGTGGCACCTACGACTCCCGAGGGTGACTATGCGACCACCGCACCTTATGGGAATTTGGAGCCAGCTTTTGATATGAGCGAGATGGCTATCTCGTCAGGAGCTACCTACGTAGCAAGATGGGGTGTCAAAAGACCGAATCAACCCATAAATTCGATACAGGAGGCGCTGCAGAACAAAGGTATGAGTTTCGTAGAGATGATGTCTCCGTGTACTACGGCCTACTCTCGACAGAACAGGATGGGCACCATAGAAGAGTTCTGGGATTGGTATGAGGATAAGACGATACTTGCGGAAGATTACGAGAAGATAGAACAGTATGGAAGCGAAGAAGAGAAAGAAGAACTCGAAGATAAGATAAAAGTCGGCGTTCTTCACAAGGAGAAAAAGAAATCGTTAAGTGAACGTATTCAGGAACTTATAGAGGAGGTTCAGGTATGAGAGAAGACATACGATTGTGCGGCAAAGGCGGTCAGGGTATAATGCTTTCAGGTTTTATTCTTGGAAAAGCCGCAAGTGTATACCATGATTATAACGCTGTACAGATGCAGAGTTATGGACCCGAAGCTCGTGGAGGCGCCGCACGTTCAGAAGTGGTTATATCAGACGAGGAGATCGGTTACTGCGGGTTATATCAGGCGGATTACATGATGGCTATGTCTCAAGAGGCTTATGATAAATACAACAAAGATATCCCAGAAGATGGGATCCTTGTGGTGGATGGGGACCTTGTTAAGGAGTTGGAGCATGAGTTTATAGGAGTACCCTGCACCGAGATCGCGGAAGAACTCGGTGCTAAGATCGTGGCTAACATCGTTATGTTAGGAGCGTTCAATGCGGCTGGAGATCTGGTTCCGCAGGATGCTTTGGAGAAGGCGGTAGAAAGCAGTGTGCCTCCCAAGTTCAAAGAGTTAAACCTCAAAGCCTTGAGAGAGGGTATCAAAAGAGTGGAGGATATATATTAATCTTCATCCATCAATAAACAATATAGAGAATAAATAAGGAGGAAATATGCATGAAAGACGTACCTGATTATATGGGCCCTATGGCCATGGGATTGAAGATGGGCGTGATCGTTCCAGGGATGGACATAGTAGACGAAGTTTTCGATTCTGTAGAGCGTTGTTATGAAGACGGCTTACTTGATGATGGTGATGTCATATGTATAACAGAGTCCGTTGTTGCTAGAGCACAGGATAATTACGTGACAGTAGATGAAGTTTCTAAGGAGATCAGAGATAAATTAGGTCTAAAAAAGAACGGGACCATAGGTGTGGTTTTTCCCATCACCAGCAGAAATCGTTTTTCCATGATACTCAGATCAATCTCTGAGGCGGTATCCGACGGTAAAGTGATCGTTCAGATGTCGTTTCCCTCCGATGAAGTGGGTAATCAGACCATATCTCCAGAGTTTGTAGAAAACCTGAACAAGGAAGTTATCACCATGGATGATATCGAATTAAGCCAGTGTCAACATCCTATAACTGAGGTCAACTATATTGAATATTATAATGAGATAATCGAAGAGGCCGGAGCGGAACCTCAAATAGTTCTATGTAATGATCCTCATCATATAGTGGAATACGAGCCAGATGCCGTTATAGCATCGGATATTCATACGCGTCATGAAACGAAAGAAACGATCTGTAAAAAGTTCGATAACTGTATAACTCTCTGTGAACTCTTTAACGAAGGACGATCCTGTTCTGAATGGGGACTGCTGGGAAGTAACATGTCCAGCGCTGGTCGGCTTAAACTTGCTCCCAAGAACGGAGATAAGGTCGTTAAAAAAATCCAAGAGCGAATCAAGGATGAACTTAAAGTTCAAACAGAAGTTCTGATCTATGGTGACGGTGCTTACAAAGACCCTACCAGCGGTATATACGAATTGGCGGATCCGAGTGTGACCGTTGCTTCAACTGACGGACTCCACCATTTTAGGAGAGGAGTTAAATACAAGTATCTTGCCGACCAGTATTACCATAAAGAAGGCAAAGATGCCGATGAGATAGAGGATATCATACAGGAGAAAAAAGAGAATGACAGATCAGAGTCGGCGATGGAAAAAGAAGGCACTACTCCCCGGGAGATGACGGATCTTCTTGGGAGTTTAGCGGACCTTGTCAGCGGTTCCGCGGACGCTGGAACCCCTGTAGTTTTAGTGAAAAATTTTCTAGAATGATTCTTACCGATAAACTCAGCTTACCAGTTCCTCTTTTCTTTCTTTACTCCAGCTCTTGATCTCGGCCTCCCTTTTCAGCGCTTCACTCCTGTTCTCTGTCTTCTCTTTATAAACTATCCTGCAGGGTAATCTGCTTCTGACGTATTTGCTTCCCTTTCCTTCTCTGTGCTCTTCCACTCTTCTTTCTAAATCCGTTGTGATGCCAGTGTAGAGTGAATCGTCCGAAAGTCGCAGCATATATACATACCACATAGTATCTTTCATCCTTCAAACAGTTGTCCTTTTTTCGATCAGCAGCGCATTCAAAGTGACCATCAAAGCCATGCCCGCATCTCCTATGCCCACTGCCATCCAGAGGGTCACTAAACCCACGAATGTCAGAGCGGCCAAAGCAAATTTTACACCTATAGAAGCCACTATGTTCTCTTTAACGACTCTCATGGTCTTTTTACTCAATTCAAAAAGATAGATCAGCCTTGAAAGGTCGTCTTCCATGAGAGCCATATCCGCCGATTCCATAGCTGTGTCGGAACCCGCGGCCCCCATGGCTATGCCGACGTCGCTCTTCACCAGGGCGGGGGCGTCGTTGACTCCGTCACCGACCATAGCTATAGGTCCTTCCTTCTGCAGTTTTTCCACTTCATCTAACTTCTCCTCAGGGAGTACATCTGCGATATAGCCGTCTAAGCCTAATTCTTCTGCAACGGATCTCGCAGTTTCTTCTCCGTCTCCAGTCAGCATGAGCGTTTTAACACCGTATCTTTTCAAAGCTTCTATCACTTCTTTAGCCCCTTCTCTTATAGTGTCTTTCAAACAGATGAGCCCTACCGGTGTGCCGTTTTTTTCCACCACGATAACGGTTTCACCCTTCGAGGCCTTCTGCTTTACTTTCTTTTTCACTTCGTCTTCCAGATCGAAGAGCTCGGGGTTTCCTATCCTGTAGTTGACTCCTTCTATGGTGCCTTGGATCCCAGCACCGGTCAGGGAAGTAAAATCTTTTACGTGGTACAACTCATTCCTTTCTGTATCGTTAATCCGGAGAGAAAAATCTACGAT
>PWHU01000116.1 GCA_003555395.1 Thermoplasmata archaeon | reverse complement strand
GGGACCCGGTTTGGGATGGTTCTTGGCCCTCGTTGTCGGTATATTGAACATCATAGTGTTCCGAGCTACTAACGCCGCCAGACGCACTAGACCTGAAAGCGGTCCCGCTCGAGAGGAAACTCGACCTCCTGCGCAAGACGAGGTCCGGAGATGAGCCTGAAGTGTATTCAAAGATGATCTTGAGATCCGGTCCTGTCTGTCCGTTCTAGGTATGCGGTCGATCGACGTATGAGAGGAAAGATGTTTTATATATCGATTTATTCAAGGTTAGATAAGGAGTACAGGAAACATGTCTGAAGAATATAACAAGCACGAGTCCGCCTTCGTCGAAGAAGATACGGAGATAGGCGAAGGAACTTACGTGTGGCATTACGCTCATGTAAGAGAAGGCGCGTGTATAGGTAAAAACTGCAACCTGGGTAAGGACGTGTATGTAGGCGTCGGTGTTAAGATAGGTGACAACGTTAAGATACAGAACGGCGTCAGCGTTTATCAAGGCGTTGAAGTGGGCGACAACGTGTTTTTGGGTCCACACATGACTTTTACCAACGACGGTTATCCTAGAGCAGAAGGCGGATGGAACGTCGAAAAGACCAAGGTGGAAGACGGCGTTTCTATCGGCGCTCACGCCACCATACTTTCCGGTCTCGTACTGGGTAAGTACTGTATGGTGGGTGCTGGAGCGGTCGTTACGAAGGACGTTCCTCCACACACTTTAGTGTATGGAAATCCTGCAGAGGTGAAAGGGTTCGTCTGCTCCTGCGGTAAGAAGCTTGAAAGATCCGATATCTCTTATCAAGATATGGATAAGGTAGTTTTCGAATGTTCTGAATGCGGCGAAGAAGTAGAGGTAGATAGAGAAGTCTACAAAAAGAAGGAGATGTGAAGATGGTACATATAGCGAATCCGATATTGAAAAATGGAGAGTTAGAAGGTATAAAAGAGGTCATGGACAGCGGCATGCTGGCACAGGGAGAAGTCGTCGCGAAATTCGAAGAAGAATTCGCGGACTACCTCGATGTAGGTTTTGGTAAAGCTACGGCCAACGGTACGGCCGCTTTAGACGTTGCGTTGAAAGCTATAGGCGTGGAGGAAGGTGACGAAGTCATCACTTCTCCGTTCTCTTTCATCGCTTCGGCAAATTGTGTTCTGTTTCAAGGCGCTGAGCCGGTTTTTGCTGACGTGAAGAAGGACACTTTCAATCTAGATCCCGAAAAGGTGAAGGAGAAGATAACCAGCGATACAAAAGCGATCCTTCCGGTCCATCTGTTCGGTCAACCGGCCGAGATGAACGCTTTCATGGATATGGCGGAAGATCACGATCTGTACGTGGTGGAAGACTGTGCACAGGCGCACGGTGCGGAATACGACGGTAAGAAAGTCGGATCTATCGGCGATATAGGAGCTTTCAGCTTCTATCCGACTAAAAACATGACCACCGGAGAAGGCGGTATCGTGGTCTCTGATTCCGAAGAGCTCTGCGAACGTGCGGACCTTGTTCGAGATCACGGTCAGAGCGAGAAGTATACCCACGATATGTTGGGTTACAATCTGAGGATGACGAATCTGGCCGCGGCTATAGGAAGGGCTCAACTCGAACGACTGGATGAATGGAACGATAAGAGGAGGAAGAACGCGGAGATGCTGACTGCCGGGATCGAAAAAATAGATGGTTTGACACCTCCTGCGGTATCTGACAGCGTGAAACACGTTTTCCACCAGTACGTCCTGAAGGTTGAAGATGATCATCCTTTAAGAAGAGAAGAGCTGAGAGAGAAGTTACACGAAAACGATATAGGTACTGCGGTGCATTATCCCAAGGTTATACCGGATCAGCCGCTTTATAGGGAGAAAGGTTATGACGGTAACGAGTTTAAAAATGCGCGGGGATGTGCTGAGAAGGTGTTCAGTCTTCCTATCCATCCGAAAGTTTCTAAAGAAGACATAGAAGTTATGTTGAAAGTTATGGAGGTATGAAAATATGAAAGTAGGTGTAGTCGGCGTGGGCATGATGGGACAGCATCATGCGAGAGTTTATTCCGAATTGGCTGAGGAATTCGATCTAGAGCTTGTGGGTATAGCGGACAAAGATGTTGAGAGAGCTCACGAGATAGGCGACCAGTACGGTTACGAGATCTACGAAGATCATGAAGAACTGGTCGAAGAGGGATTGGACGCGGTCACCATCGCTGTTCCGACCACGCTTCACAAGAAAGTCGCGTTAGACTTTATGAAGAACGGTACTAACGTGCTCATAGAGAAGCCTATAGCCGATACGGTGGAGAACGCTCGAGATATATTGCAAGCTGCTGAAGAGAACGACGTTACCGTTGCCATAGGTCACATAGAACGGTACAATCCATCGGTGCAGAAGTTGAAAGAGATCATCGATGACGGTGTTCTTGGAGAGTTGATGTCGATCAGCGGTAAGAGGGTCGGCCCTCTAGCTATCAGAGTTCGAGACGTCGGCATCATAACGGACCTTGCCGTCCATGAACTGGACGTGATCAGCTATCTCTTCGATGAGAGGATCAAAGAAGTTACAGCTAAAGCTGGAAATGCGAAGCATCCAGCCGACGTAGAAGATTACGCGCAGATAATGGTGGACTTCGCCGGTGGTAAAACCGGGATGGTCGAGACGAATTGGTTAACGCCTCACAAGACCAGGAAGCTGACCGTCGTGGGAACGAAGGGTATCGCTTACCTGGATTACATCGATCAGTCTTTGGTGGTGCACAACAGCGAGTGGAAACAGGAGTACAAGATCCAGGAGAGAGAGCCGCTGAAGAACGAGCTCGAGGATTTTCTCGATGCTAGTATCAATGGAGGAAAGCCCTGCGTTACGGGCAGAGACGGGCTGCACGTTCTACGGGCTGCGAGATGCGCCAAAAAAAGTAACGAGAAAGATAAGAAGATGAAGGTCGCGTGATCATGGGTATCTTAGGTAAGAGTTCAAAAGAAGTGAAAGAAAGTTTCAAGTCCGGAGAGTTGACTATAACGGTCTTCGGCATGGGGAAGATGGGACTGCCTCTTGCGGCTGTTTTTGCAGATAAAGGTGCCGAAGTCATCGGTGTAGATATTAACGAGAACGTTGTTAAACAGATAAATGAAGGGCTAAATCACATCGAGAAGGAGCCCCGCTTGGACCGGTTAGTCGAAAAGAACGTTTCCGCGGGAAGGCTGAGAGCTACTTCCGACGGTGTTGAAGCTGCTTCACAAGCTGATGTTGATGTTATTTTAGTTCCTACTTTGACCGATGAGAAGGGGAACGTTCAACTTGGACCTGTGAAAGACGTTGCTGAGAGCATAGCTGAAGGTTTGGAGGAAGGCGATGTTGTTGTTACGGAAGCCACTATGCCTCCCGGGACCACTATGAGTTTGGTTCCTGTGTTAGAGAAAAGTGGTCTTGAATTAGGAGAATTCGGTCTGGGTCACGCGCCTGAAAGGACCATGACAGGTACCGCTGTTCGAGATATCACCGGGGAGTATCCCAAGATCATAGGAGCTAACGATGACGAAACTTTAGAAGTGTTGAAAGGTATCTATTCCGTGGTGAACGAGAAGGGCGTCATAGAGATGAGCGACGTTCTTTCCGCTGAAGCCGTGAAAGTGTTCGAAGGCGTTTATAGAGACGTCAATATCGGCTTGGCTAACGAATTGGCGCTGTACTGTGAGGAAAAAGGTGTGGATGCTTTGGAGGTGTTCGGGGCAGCTAACACGCAGCCTTTCTGTGATATACACGAGCCCGGGGCCGGAGTAGGAGGACACTGTATCCCGGTGTATCCGTGGTTCGTTATGAACCAGATGGAGAAAGAGGAGGCTGAGGTCATCTCGACTTCTCGGAAGTTGAACGATCTTATGCCTTATCACGTCGTTGATCTAGTTGTTAGGGGTTTGAACGAAAAGGAATCGTCTGTAAAAGGTTCTAATATACTCGTGTTAGGATTGACGTTCAGAGGCGGCGTTAGAGAGTTCATGAAGACCCCCGCGAAGCCTGTTATAGAGGAATTGGATTCGCTCGGCGCTGAAGTTTATGCTTACGATCCCATGTGCAGCGAAAAGGACGCGGAGAGATACGGTGCAAGATGGAAGGATGATTTTGAAGGTATCGATGCTGTTGTTATACTTACAGATCACGAAGAGTTCGAAGAGTTGGATCTTGACGTGGTAAGTGAAGAGTGCGATACTAAAGTGATGGTGGATGGAAGGAATGTTATAGATCGGGAAAAGGCTAGAGATGAAGGATTTGAATATCTGCGGGTCGGAAATGTAGGCTAAGTCTCCCGATAGAATCGTGCTCCGCCGGAATCGTAGATCGCCGCTTGTTGGGTAGAATAACGCTCTTCGTACTCGTTTATCTCTTCCACGATAGTTTCGTTACCGAATCTTACCGAGAAGTAATTCTTGTAGTAATCCAGGAAGAGCTGGTTGGACCGCATCCTTGTCGTACGCGGTGTGTTGTAACCGGTTTTGACTCCGTTCACAGGTTCCACAGCGCCTCCCGAGATGGATCTGAATCTGATGGGATGCTCTTCTTCGGTCGTCGCCTCCAGGTATCTGAAGAGACCTTCGTGGGTATCCGTGACGTAGACGGTTTCGTTGTAGTTCTGCTGGAGGAATCTTCCTGAGTGGAGTCCTTCTTCCGAAGGCGTTTCGAATGAATCGATGCTGTTCTTGGTTACGGGTACGGTGACGAGTAGAGCTAAGATGAATATGATGATAGAATATCTGCTTATGGTCCTGAGGTTCACGTTATCGATCTGATCCAGTTGGGTCAAAAGATAAGTGAAGAGTATAGATGCTGGGATAAGTGCAGCCATGAAAGTCCTTTCTAGGTAACGGCCGTGGTGCGTTAGAGGGTATATGAGCCATAGGTAGCAGGAGAGGAAGATGACTCCCGCGGTTATTGACTTCCTGTCTCTTTTGACGAAAGCGGTCAACGTAGCTCCAAAGGCTATCAAAGATTGAGAGACCATCTTTAACGCTCTGATATTGTTCGCGAAATCATAACTCTCGCTGCTTTCCCCTCTATAGCCGAGGTCCATGCCTTCGAAGCCTCTTTCTCCTATGTTTTCGTAAAGGCCCTGGAAAAAATCCTGCACATCCTCGATGTTGTGGTAGATGTAGAGGAAGAAGACACCGGCTGCAGCGGTTATAACGTGGACGGGCTTCAGGTGATCCCAGACCTCTTTATTTTTTATGAAAAGGATGGAGATCGCGCTCAGAGAGACGAGGTTGAAGAATAGGAAGATCGTCTGGCCGGGATGTGAGATGATGACGGAGAGAGCCGCTAATATGGTAAGAGAGCCTAGTTGGATGTTCTTTTTATCGAGGAATAAGAGAAGAGTTAAAAGGAACAAAGCCCAGATGACGAGAGTAAAACTCTGCCTCGCCATGTGCGCCTCCATGTACCAGTACATCGAGAGGAAGGTTAGAGGAGCGATAGAAGCGAACTTCTTCGAGATGTTGGATGCTGCGGTGTAAATTGAGAGAGCGATGGCGGAGGCGAAGATCGTCGGGAAGAGCCGGGCGTAACTGAGACCGTCGATGTTCAGTATCTCTATATTGTCGGCCCAGAATATGTGGCTCAATGGGAAGGAATACTCTTGTAGGTCTATGTATCCTGTTTCAAGGATCTCTATGGGGATCGGTATGACGTGGTATACGTCGTAAACCGGGGGTAACGCGTGTGCATAGCTGGGAAATGTGTAAAGGTAAAGTACGGGCAGTATGATGGATGATATCCTTATAGGCCAGTTGTGTCGGTAGGAGAGTAAAAGAGTTCCTGCCGCGAGGATCAGGCCGAGGTAGAATATCGCTGGGAGTGAAGAAGCGTACCAGAAGGCCGACGGTTCCGACGAGCCGAGGTCGGTGACTGCAAAAGATATGAGAAAAAAGAACAGACTGAGAACCATCAGAAAAAGATGGAATCTTTTGTTTTTCAGAAGTTCATCTAAATTTTTGTCCATTTCGCTTCGGTATTCAGGTCGGTTTATCTAAAGTTTTTCTTTCCTTTAGGGTTGTTAAAGTCGATGATCTTGACGATCCGGAATATATGGGGGAAGGATCGAATCTTGTATATGATCGATATTTGTTAAAAAGAAGTTTTGTCACCTGTGAGGATTACAATATTTAAATATCAGTTGTATTGTTAGTATGGCTAAGAGTGACCGTGATCTTCGGTGATCCTGCTGACTTGGACCGAGCCTTTGAGGCTGTGAGGATAGGATCGGCGGGAAGAGAGTGGGGTCTGTGGTTATACTGGTGTTTGTACTTTTTCCTGGATCTCGATCTTTT
>PWHU01000152.1 GCA_003555395.1 Thermoplasmata archaeon | reverse complement strand
CCGAATATCATGCCAAAAAGGATTGGGAAAAACTCAAGAAAGCGGTGGAAGGTGCGGCGAGATACACAAGTTTGGTGATTTCACCGGTGATCCTATTTTTGATACTCTTTCCCGAAGAGATCATCTACATATTGATAAGCGGTCATTTCCTTCCAGCGGCTCCGGTGGTGAGGATACTGGCGATAAACTCGTTCTTCATACTTTATTTCAAACCCTTTCGTTCCGTGATAAGCGGGATGAACAGGCCTAGATTGAGCGCCCGGATCTCTATAGCGGGCAACATGGCCAATGTAGCGTTGAACGTGATCCTCATACCGGACTCCCTGTTCGGCGTTCCGCTCTTCGGTCTCAAAGAGGTCGGCGCCGCCATAGCGACTTTAACTGCTGGAGTCAGCATCTCGCTGGCGAAGATGAGAGTCTCAAAAGATCTCGCAGACGTGTCCTTCACCTGGGGCACTCTTTACCATATAGGTGCGGCGATCATCTCCGGGCTGGTCCTCTATGCATGGGAGTGGCAGGTGATGCCGATAACCCGCTTCTATCACCTGTTTATGTATGGTGGTGCGATGGTCGGGCTCTATACCGCTATACTGTACCTTGTAGGGGAATTCACCGAAGAGGACTGGAGATACATCCGGGAATCGATCGATCCAAAGAAGATGTGGGCCTACGTGAAAGAGGAACTCACAGGGGATTCCGACTGAAAGAGTTCGCTCACTCGATAGAATCCAGCTTTTTTCCGACGACCTGAAAAGCGTTGGCGAACATCCAAAAAGCTTCTGAAAACTCGACGAATTTCTTTCCTACTCTGTACAGATCATAGTCCGGGTCTTTAGGAGGCTCGAACTCATACGACACGGGAAATGAGTTCAGCAAATCTTTTACTTCTATATATGTCAGCAAAAAGCAATTATCGTAGGCTTCCCCACGTCCCGCCAATCGAACATACCTGTGGGCGAGAGGCTTGGGAAGATACGAAAGGAAGGGAAGATATCTATGTCCTTCGATGGGCCAGAGTCTATTATTTGTTGATATGTAAAAGACACCTTCCTTTTTTAAAGCCTTCAAACATATCTTTAACGCTCTTTTATGTTCTTGTACATGTTCGATGAAGTCGTTCATCACTACGATATCGTAGTTTTCTTTTTCTTCGAAGTCGAAAACGGAACTCGCTTCAAAATCTATATTGTCGACACCTCTTTCGGCGGCCTTTCCCCTAGCTCTTTCGATCTTTCTTTCAACCACATCGACTCCCTTCACCCTTTTCACTCTTTTTGCGAAAGGTAAGGAAAGTCGTCCGCCGCCGGAACCCATGTCTAACAATCTGCAATCCTTCAGCTCCTTGTCCAGAAGAGGCTCTACCACCTCGATTATCTCCTGGGCGTGTTCCTCTCCTCGTTGGCCTCTGTCTCCTGATCCAAAGATGCTAGTGATGTTTTTTCACCTTTGTTTTAAACTCATCACCAACAGAAAAACTCCCTTATATTAGCTTTTGGAACGCTGGGATCGACGATGCTGCATTCAGTTCGATCTTCTTTTGCTACTTGATAAGAGAAGGCCCAGGCTTGAAACTAAGATCGCCGCGAAAGCTACAATAACCAATATCAACCACCAGTATTGGTTTCTAACCCCGCCGTAAAAGATGCTTTCTCCATCTTCCTCTTCTAGATCCTCTTCAAAGTTCGCTGTCAGCTCTTTATCCTCGTCCATGGTTATGGTGATCTCTTCTTCTTCGCCCATGTAGTCCCCTATCCATCCGACGAAGTGCCAACCATCCCCAGGCGTAGCGGTGATCTTGATCTCGGTGCCCTCTTCGTAAGTATGAGTCCCTTCAAAAGGATCCGTAGTGCCTTCCCCTTCCACTTCTATCGTGAGATTGTAAGTCGGCTCCTCTTCTTCCTCGAACCACGCCGTAACGGACTTATCGGAATCCATGGTCAGTATCAAATGTTCCTCGCTACCGTAAGCGTCACCTGTCCATCGATCGAACTCCCAGTCCTCTTCCGACACAGCCGTCAATTCGACTCTCGTTCCATGTTCATAGTATTCCCGTTCAGGGTCCATGTCTACGGACCCTTCACCTTGCGAAAATACATCAAGCCCGTACTCCCTTATCTCGAACCAGGCCGTAACGGACTTATCGGAGTCCATGGTCAGTACCAGATGTTCCTCACCACCGGAGACGTCGCCTGTCCATCCACCAAACATCCAACCTTCTCCCGGATAAGCTGTGATAGTTATCTTTTCTCCCTCGGAATATGTATGAGTGCCTTCAGAAGGTTCAGTAGTGCCTTCACCTTCGATGTCAATCGTGAGTTCGTATTCATCCAATTCCTCGAACAGTGCCGAAACCGACTTGTTGGAATCCATAACAAGAACTATCTCGTTTTCATAGTATTCTACGTCGCCGATCCATTTATCGAAAAGCCAACTTTCCTCCGGATTAGCGCTCATAATGACTTCTTCTCCCTTTCCAAACGCCTTCGTATACGGATATTCATTGATCTCGTCACCATCTACCCGGATGGTACCCTGACCGGTCGGTTCGTCCACCGTCAGCTCGACTTCTCTCAAGAATGCTGCCGAGATCGTGTGGTCAGCATCCATAGTTATGAAGGTCTCCACCGATCGAGGATCATCTATCGTGTCTACATCGCCGGTCCATTCATCGAAGATCCAACCTGTTTCCGATACGGCTTTGATCTTCACTTCTTCTCCTTCCTGATAGGTATAGATACCCGGCTCCGGTTCCGTGGTCCCGCCTTCTCCAGCATCGATGGCGAGTTCGTATTCGTTCAAGACGTTCACTATAACTTCTGCCTTATCATCGTCACTCGATATAGCTAATTCATATTCACCCGGTTGGTCGGTAGACCAAGTGAATTCGCTTTCATAAGTCTCTTCAGGAGCAAGAGTTGATTTCTCGCTTTCCTCCACTTGGCCGCCAACACAGAATTCGATCATCTGCGTATCCTCGACTATGCCGGTGTTGGTCACGGTGTATACCACACTGACTTCTTCTCCTTTGGCCACTTCCTCGTCATAGTCGATCACCTCTACTTCGAACTCGCTTGAAGGGGTAGTCTCTTCGCCGAAGCCCGACCACGCGGGTTCAGGCGAGGTGTATTTCCGCACCCTGATCTCTGCGATCCTCACCCTCCAATCTCCGTTACTGAACCGGAACTCGATCTCATCGCTTATGGTCTCGCCGCTCTCTACAAAAGTCCTTTTATGATATGTAGATACGTCGTCTTTGTCCGCTCCCGGATCGTTATTATAAGGGTGATAGAACCCGTGCTCGTCGACTTCGACACCGTCGAAATCAGTAAATATATGGGCTATCCTTCCGTTCGTAAGGGCCTGATAGAAGTACTTGTAGTGTATGTGGGTATCCAAATCGTTCGAGACGTTCTCAAATGTTATCAGTGTTCCAGACGTGGTGTAGTCTCCGTAGGAGACGACGATTGGTTCGTTGAACGCTATAAAAGTCTCTGTGCCGTTGCTTTTCGAAACCGCTTCGGAATTACCATAATACATGTACATCGAATCTTCGCCAGAAGTCTTTATCCAAGTAACCGCATAACTCCCGTTGACCCGCTCCTCTATCCAGTACGGTCTTGTTGAAACACCGTCCGCTGCAGTAAAACGCAGATCACTAAAATCTTCATTGACGTTTCCTTCGCAGCTCACGTTGCCCCCGCCGTCATAGGAAACATTGAGCTTCATCTGATAATCTTCTATAGGGCCTGAGATCTCCATCTCTTTTCTATACTCCCACGAGCTGTTAAACCACTCTCCGGTATAACCGACCCGGTCTGCAGAATCTACCGCTGTTGACCTTTCAAACTTAGGTTCGGAAGAAGCTGCAGTAACTGAAAAGGAGCAGACGAGCAATAGGAGCAATGATAGAACTGAGATTATATCCAACCACTTCATGTTGCTCCTCTCGCTTTTCACATATATTATATCTCCATCACGCTATAAGTAATTTTTTTAGGGAGATGAAATCCTACTGTTTTCCTCTTTGTTGCCCTCTTGGAGGTCCTGGCCTAGCCGGTTGAGAACTTTTCTCCTTTCGCCAGAGTAAAGCCAAGGAGATCGACCATCCCGTTAGAACCACGATCATAAAAATCACCCACCAGTAATCTAATACGCCATCATCATCAGCAGCTTCCTCGACTTCTATCATAACGCTATCTAGGTATATCCCTTCCTCAGAGACCTCTACGGTGTATTTTCCTTGGTTTTCGAACTCGTATCTGTCAGCGATCTCTTTTTCTTCGTCCCCTTCAATCGAGTAGTTCCATCTTTCCCTCTTTTCCAATTCATCCGCTTCTATAAACTCGTAAACTGTTACCGTTATATCCCCCTCTAGGTCTCCCATGTTTTCCAGGATGACAGTTATATCTATTTCTTCACCCTCTTCTACGGTCACCTCAGTCCCTTCTCCGTTCACCAGTAGATCGTGGAGCACCAATTCTGCATCCTGCAGTATAGTCACTGCGACTTCATCTTGTTGATCTTCGCTCGCCACTATCAACTCAAAGTCTCCTTGATGATCTTCAGTATTCCATCTGAGTTCGTCATAGGATTCTTGGCCAGTTTCGAGCGTTACCTCGTCACTATCAACTTCTGTCTGATCGGGCTCGATCAGTAAATCTATCGTCTGTGTATCGGGTGATCCCCCTGTGTTCGTTACCACGTATTCGATGATTAGCATTTCTCCTTCTACGATCTCGTCATCAAAATCGAGGACCTGCACTTCGAAGTAAGCTGGTTCCACAACTTCTACCGTGAGTTGGCCCTTTGAATCTTCACTGGCCACTACGAGGTCGTAATCTCCAACATCTTCAGTAGTCCAAATAAACTCTCCTTCATAGACCTCATCGGGTGTAAGCGTTAATTCAAAACTATCTTCCAATTCTCCATCAACTCTGAACTCTATCATCTGAGTTCGTTCTTCAGCTCCTAGATTGACCACTTCAAAGTCCACAATAACCTCTTCTCCCGCAGGAACCTCATCGTACTCATCTAAAACGGTGACTTCGAAGTCACTGGTAGGTGTAGTTTCCCCACTGAAATAACTCCAGGTAGGCTCAGGGGAAGCGTGTTTGCGTACCCTTATATCTGCGATCCTCACCCTCCAATCTCCATTGCTGAACCGGAATTCGATCTCATCGCTTATGTGCTCGTTGCTTTCTACGAAGGTTCTCTTACCAAAATCCGATACATTATCTCTGTCGACGTCAGAGTCCCCGCTGTAGGGATCAGTGAAAGAATAGGCATCAACTTCAACTCCGTCAAAATCAGTATATATATGAGCGTTTCTTCCGTTCGTATTGGCCTGATAAAGATACCTGTAGTGAACGTGAGTAGCTATATCGTTCGAGACGTTCTCAAATGTTATCAGTGTTCCAGACGTGGTGTAGTCTCCGTAAGAGACGATGATAGATTCGTTGAACGCTATAAAAGTCTCTGTCCCGTTGCTTTTAGAAACAGCTTCAGGATTACCATAATACATGTACATCGAATCTTCGCCAGAAGTCTTTATCCAAGTAACCGCATAACTCCCGTTGACCCGCTCCTCTATCCAGTACGGCCTGGTAGAAACTCCGTCCGCCCCAGTAAAACGCAGATCGCTGAAATCTTCATTGACATTCCCCTCGCAGCTCACGTTGCCCCCGCCGTCATAGGAAACATTGAGCTTCATCTGATAATCATCTACCGGGTCGGAGATTTCAATCCTTTTTCTATATAACCAGTCATGGTCGAGCCAGTTATCTGAAGAAGCCTGATCGGCGGAGATTGCCTGGTCTGACGCTTCATCTAGCGGTTCACAAGATGTCGACATAAAGGGAACAGACCCTATAACCAATACTATCAATGATAAGGCCGATAGGATTTTTATACTTTCCATATCATTCACACGCTCCTTCAAATATTTTTATTTTATAGATCTGATTTACAGTAAAACATTTACAATATAAATATCTTTTCAAAAACTGGTTGAAAATGTAGTTTAACTTCTCTAAACTTATAATCACCTTACATCATGTGGAAACGAGAACTTAACAGAGGTACTTCACCTGGTCCATTATGTCTCTTCTCGCAGGTTCAACAATATTATTTATACGTAGTTATGACATAGATTACGTATATATCTTTCCCTCCGTGCCGGGGTTGTGTGTTATCTGCGAATTATTTCGTTTCATATTTTATCACCTTTTTTGGTCATTTCGAAAAAGTTACCTAAAATATATGAACGAAGTCTTTTCCAGAATATCTTCTCAGGCGTTTTAAGAT
>PWHU01000041.1 GCA_003555395.1 Thermoplasmata archaeon | reverse complement strand
CCGTTCAAAGAGAATTCGAATGATACCATACCGAACAGATCGGCCTGATGATCATAATCCACCCTATGTTTCACTCTACCTTCTTCCTCCATATCGAGTTTTGTGAGCTTATCTTCCACGAAATCCTCTATCCTTTCTAAAAATTCCATCTCGTCTTTACTGACAAATGTAACAGCCTTTCCTTCCTTGCCTAATCTTCCTGTTCTACCTATTCGGTGTACGTAGTCCTTTTCGTATTTCGGTATGTCGTAATTCACCACATGGGTTATATCGTCAACGTCTATCCCTCTAGATGCAACGTCCGTGGAAACTAAGATATTGATCTTACCTTCTTTGAACTTGTTCATGGTTTTCGTTCTTGCGGATTGACTCATATCTCCATGAAGAGAATGAGCTTTGTAGCCGTAATTATTCAGCCTATCAGCAAGTATCTGAGTGTACTTCCTGGTATTACAAAATATCAGATATCTGCCCTTTTCGTTATCTAGTAGTGAAGAAAGAGCTGAGAGTTTGTTCTTCCTTCCGACCGAAACGTAGTGCTGAGATACGCCTTTAGCGGATATCTTGTCCTCGCTGAGCTTTAATTCAACAGGATCGTCCATATACTGGTTAGCCAATTTGACTATCTTTTTAGGCATAGTAGCCGAATAAAGCATGATCTGTTTTTCTTCTGGTGTCCTAGACATGATCCACTTTATGTCATCCAAGAATCCCATCTCAAGCATCCTGTCAGCTTCGTCAAGAACGAAGAAATTTATATCGTCCAATTTGAGTTCTCCTCTTCTCATCAGATCCATGACCCTACCAGGAGTTCCAGCTACGAATGAAGTTTTCGGTAGACGTTGGATCTGAAACTTTATGCTCGCTCCCCCATATATCGCTAACGTATTGATATCATGGTGCTTTCCTATCTTACTGGCCTCTTTTTCTACCTGCTGGGCTAATTCCCTCGTAGGAGTCAAAACTATAGCTTCCACTCCTCTGTTACCCCTCATTTCTTCAAAGATAGGGATCAAAAAAGAATGGGTCTTTCCTGATCCTGTTCGGGCCTGAACTATCATGTCGTTTCCTTCCATTGCAGGTTTAATTGATCTCTCCTGCACTTCAGTTGCTTTCTCGAATTCGATGGCTTCAAGAGCAGAAAGTGTATCTCTATCCAAAGACATCTCATCGAATTTTTGTTTATCGTCTTTCATGTTACTAATTCCTCTCTTCAATCAGGAATAGAATGGGGGTTCTTTATATAGTTATACCCCATGCGGATTTTTAATTTTATAAGGAGTTAGGTTTTTATAATATTAATAATAGTATAACTCATATATATTTTAGAAAAGTATATATGCCTGTTAACCCCTTATAGATTTACCAAAATAAAGGGGGGTGAAAAATGAAAATAAATAAGTACTTAGCTGCTTTGATAGCGTTCTCATTACTGCTGGCAGTACCGGTAATAGTGGGTGCGCAAGACGAATATAGCGATACGATCATAGACGAGGAAGGAGATGTGTTCCACTGGCACAGCACCGGTTGGGATTATAATGTTGAAAGACCGAATATAGATATCATCAGAGCCGAGTTATCGGAGAGTGATGGGATCGTCACCATATCTTTGACCGTGAAAGGTGAGATAACGGCGGATGAAAACATATCTTATATAGTATACATGGACGACGACGAAGATGGTTTCTATTATTATGTGTACTCCGACGATTACATTTCCATGCTGGCTAGTAATGACCGGGGTTATAGGAGCTTCGAACCCGATGTAACTGGGATAGGTTCTGATACTTTGATCGTAAGTTGTTCTTTGGAAGATCTTCTCGAACCTCCGATGTTACGGTTTGAGTCGATCATAACCTGGGAATACACTGACGATGGATATTATCAAGATACTGCGAGTCCCAAAGATGCTGAATTCCTACCCTTCGATTACGAATTGGAGGTAGAACCCACCATGGGCGAGGCACCACTAGAAGTCGAGATCACAGTCAGTGCAGAAAATACAGGTGATGCTTCTGGACAGATACCAGTCACCGTGAACGGCGAAACCATACATATTATGGAGTTAGGAGGTCAAGAAAGGGCCGAGAGTTACACAGTACATACCTTCGAAGAACCAGGGACGTACACAGTCGAATTCGGCGATCAATCAAGAACAGTGTTAGTTCAGGATGAATCCGATGAAGATCCGATCATTGAACCTTACAGCGATATGATAACGGATCCCGAGGGAAACGTTATGCGATTGGTCGGTCCTACGGAAGATGATTGGGAGTATGTCGAAAGTCCGGATGTAGATATCATCAAAGTGGAAATCTCTGAGAGTGGAGGGATCGTAACGGTTTCTCTAACGGTCAAAGGAACTATCAGGGACCATCAGGATATATACTATGAGATATATCTAAAGGATGACACGGGTGAAGGGGAATTCGAGATCTATTACAACAACGGCGATGCACAAATGTCGGCTTATTTAGGTTACGGTTCAGGGGCATTCGGCAACAATTTTGTACCGAGCGTCGACGGTGTCGGGACCAGCACATTAAACGTACATTTTACCCGAGATCAGATAGGTCACCCAGATGTATTGCTGATCTCCTGGGTGATAGCGATGAACGAAGAGTATCCTGAAGCAGATATGGCCGGACCTGATGCGATATATCCTGGAGAAGAAAACGGGACTCCTCCTGACGATGACGACGAAGTAGCTCCACCAGACGACGATAACGGAGATGTTACTGATGATGACGACGTATTTGACGAAGAAATAGAAGGACTATTCGCCGATCTTTTCGCTAGAGGAATGATGTTACTACTGTTAATGATAGTGTTACCCATCGCAGTAGTGATAATAATAATCGTTGTTCTGATCAAGGTAGTGAGAAAAGAAGATAAAGAAGACAAATCTCCACAATCGATACCACCGAAGAAAATAGACAAAAAAAGTACTCCTCCACCTCCAAAAGATTAGAACTAGTAAATCTATACAGGGGAGCAAAAAGAGGTGTTCGACTCTAAAACACTCTTAATCTTTTCTTTTTTATAAATATGATTGATCGTAGTTATTTGATTTATTATATTTCATTATTAAAAAAGAATATATTAACACAAAGAATATATAGAGATGAGTATTTATAGGGGAATATAGGTGTTAATATATGAACATAAAAAAATATTTAGCAACTTTTATAGCATTTTCGTTACTGCTAGCAGTACCAGCATTGATGAATGCTCAAGAGCTTAGACAAGGAGACGACTTTGATACGGCTACTGAAATCGAAGTGCCGGGTGATTGGTCAGGTTCTCTAGATGAAGAGAACGATATAGATTTCTATACCTTTGAGTTAGAACCCAGTCAGATCATCGGTATAGAATTCAGTACCAACGCTCCAAGTGAACAGAGATTGAGATTTTACAATCCGACTCGTGGGGAAGTTTTCCGTTTGGATTCCTCAAACAACGCTATAGAAAGTGATGATTATGGGTTGGCTTATGATTCAGGACCCGATCATTGGTATATCAGTATAGAGAAAAGGTATTCAGATAGTGACGGAGATTACACTTTTATGGTTTCTATAGATCATCAGAACGATGCGGGCAGCGGCGGTGACGTACCAGATAATTTCGACGAAGCTTATGAGATCGAAGAAGATGAACATACCGGCATGTTGAAGGATCTAGATGAAAAAGATATGTATAAGATAGAATTGAGTCCGAGTTCGATAGTTGAAATAGAATTCAAATCAATGGCATCTAGTGAACAGAGATTGAGATTTTACAATCCAACTCGCGAGGAAGTATTCCGTTTGGATTCTTCCCAGAATGTTGCATACCAGGAGGATTACGTTTTAGCTTATGAAACTCCAACGGATCATTGGTATATCAGTATAGAGAAAAGGTATTCAGATAGCGACGGTGATTACATTTTCATGGTCACCATAGGATCTCAGAACGATGCTGGCAGCGGCGGTGACGTACCAGGTACTTTCGACGAAGCCTACGAGATAGAAGAAGGTGAACACACAGGCATGTTAAAGGATCTAGATGAAAAAGATATGTATAAGATAGAATTAGATCCGAGTTCGATAGTCGATATAGAATTCAAATCGGAGGCACCTAACGACCAGATTTTGATATTTTACAACCCCAATCGTGAAGAATTGTTCAGTATGTATTCATCAGGAGGTTCTTCATACAGTAATGACTATTTATTAGCTTATGAAACAGAGACCGATCACTGGTACATCGAGATAGAAAAACGCTATAGTGATAGTGACGGAGATTACACTTTTACGGTCTCTATAGATTATCAGAACGATGCTGGCAGCGGCGGTGACGTACCAAGTACTTTCGACGAAGCTTATGAGATAGAGGAAGGAGAGTACGAAGGAAGGCTCGGTGACATCGATATAGCTGACATGTATAAGATATACGTTGAATCCGGCTCACTGATAAAGTTGGAGTTCAGTTCAGAATCACCCAGTACCTATTATGATGAACATCAGTTGATTCTCTTTAATCCCGATAGGAGTCAAGAATTGAGTTTACAATCTTCAGGAGGGACCATAAGTCGTGACGAGCATACGGTATCCTATGAAATAGACTCAGATCATTGGTACCTCAAAGTAGAATGTTCCTGGGCATCCATGGGTATTCATTCGCGTGCAGAGTATACGTTTTCCGTTGCGATAGAAGAATTGGAAGACGAGGATGACGATGATGAAACACCGCCGGATGACGACGATGACGACGACGAGGACTATACTCCCTACAGTGATGTGGTAACGGATCCTGAAGATAACGTTTTGCGCAAGATTGGGGAAGGTGAAGATGATTGGATACTGGTCGAAAATCCAGAACTAGATATCATCAGAGTAGAGATATCGGAAACCGACGACTATGTACTTGTTAGCCTTACGGTGAAAGGTACCATCACAGACCATCCTGATATTGAGTACGAAATATTTATGAAAGACAACGAAGAAGGAAACTACGAGATATTCTTTAACGATGGCTTATGCGAGATGTATGCAGAAAGATATTATGATGGAGGTGCTTTCGGAAATCACTTCGAACCGGCTACTGACGGTGTCGGTACTGATACCTTGAGCATCGTTTTTACGCGAGAACAGATAGGTGAACCTGACATTTTACTGATTTCTGAAGTCTATGTTCGAGACGAAAGTAAGCTTGAAATTGACATGGCGGGTCCCGACGCGGAGTATCCATCAGGCTATGAGGGTTCAGAGAGCGGAGATGATAACGATACCGATAATGGAGATGACAACGGAGAGACACCCCAAAACGATGATGAAGATGCCGAAGAAGTCGCTGGTTTCTTAGATGATCTTATAGCTAGGGGCATGACTTTGCTATTGATAATCATAATCGTTCCGATATTGATCGTTGTAATACTGGTATTGGTACTACTTAAAGTCAGAAAGAAAGATGAAGAAAATCTTCAGCCGCCACCACCGGCTGATTCATCGACTCCGCCCCCACAGGAGCAAACATCACAGGAACAAACATCACAGGAACAATCACAACAAGATCAAAGAGGAAGTCCACCTCCATCAACTCCAGAGGAGTGATCGAGTGGAAGAGGATGTTTATCCTCACAACCTCTTTTTTTTATATCTTCACAGAGCGAGAGAACATGACAAGGATAGAATTCCGTTGAACTTAAATAATCGCAGTTAGATTGCTGCCCGGCGATATGATGAAGGGATATTGGAATAAATTGCTTGAGATCGATCTTACTGAAGAAAAGGTAAATGAGAAAGAGTTATCGGATGAATTTTTACGTAAATACCTAGGTGGAGCGGGCTTCACTACGAAGATACTTTACGACGAGGTGGAACCGGACGTTGATCCCCTTGATCCAGGGAACGTACTGATCTTGGCAGCGGGGACCCTTCTGGGCCCAAAGATACCCACCGCTTCAAAGTCTACTTTCGGTTTCAAAGCCCCACAGACAGGAGGTTATGGAAAATCTATCGTGGGAGCTAAAGCCGGGGACCAGCTGAAGAAAGCCGGCTACGACGCTTTGGTGGTGAAAGGGAAGGCTGAAAAACCCAGCATTATCGTGATAGAGGATGAAAAAGCAGATATCGAAGACGCAGAAGACCTATGGGGTCTAGATACAAGAGAAGCGGACGAAAAGATAAAGAAGAGGTATGAAGGACACGCTACCGCTATCACGGGCCCGGCTGGAGAAAAACTCTCTAAGATCTCGATGATCGAATGTGAAGATCGACAGGCCGGTAAAGGAGGCGGGGGAGCCGTCATGGGATCCAAAAATTTGAAAGCTATAGCTGTGAAAGGTACGAAGAAGATACCAGTTGCGGATGAAGATAAACTAAAAGAGTTGAACAGCAAATGGAGGAAGATAACCACCGGAAAGGGCGAGACCGCCGATGAGAGTTTCTCTCCCGAAGATCAGATCGAATATGGTACAGGCGAAGCCATGGAAGCCAAAAACAAGGTATTAGGCTGCTTCCCCACAAAAAATTGGCAGGCAGGAT
Organism: Thermoplasmata archaeon; assembly: GCA_003555395.1. Classification (GTDB taxonomy): domain Archaea; phylum Thermoplasmatota; class Thermoplasmata; order Halarchaeoplasmatales; family Halarchaeoplasmataceae; genus Natronoplasma. The sequence goes on along the minus strand of PWHU01000041.1, from coordinate 17,519 downwards.
ACTTTAAAAGAGCTTATGAAAAGTTGGAAGAAGAAGACGACAGGATCGAACTGGATCCAAGGTACTGGACCGCTGAATACAGAGACGGAAGAAGGCCGTGCCCTTACTGCACTAAACCGTGCAGCCAGTATTTCGTTGCTGAAGATACGCCCTATGGTGATATAGCTGTTGATGGGCCGGAATACGAAACACAATACTCATTGGGCGGAGCCTGCGAAGTAGACGATATCGAAGCCGTAGCGAAGGGTAACGAGATATGCGATAAATTGGGTTTAGATACGATCTCTGCCGGAGTTACCATCGCATGGGCTATGGAGGCCTATGAAAAGGGGATGATCGAGACCGATTTAGATCTTGAATTCGGTAACGCCGAAGCTATGCTTGAAGCTCTTAAAAGGATAGCTTACAAGAAAGGTGAATTGGGTGAACTGCTCGGCGACGGTGTTTACGAAGCCTCTAAGAAAGTAGGTCAGGGGTCCGAAAAATTCGCCATACATGTCAAAGGAATGCCTCCCGCCGGCTTTGAAGTTAGAGGCGTTAGAGGCATGGCGTTGGCCTTCGCGGTAGCTCCTAGAGGTGCAGATCATCTTACATCTTGCCTCTACGCATTAGAGATGGCGAATGGATACTGGGATTTTGAAGATTACGATAGGAAAAAGTTGGATGGTAAGGCATTTGCATTGAAAGCGATGGAAGATCTGATGACTCTCTACGACGTGACCGGCGCTTGTAAATTTTCAAGAGGGCTTATGGTGGACGAAGGTCTGCTTGAGCTGGTGAATGCGGTAACCGGCTTTGATATGGATCTAGACGAATTTTTGACCGTCGGTGAAAGAACGTATAACCTTTCAAAGGCTTTCAATCTCAGGAACGGCTTTACCAGAGAAGACGATAAACTTCCGGATAGATTTTTCAAGGATCAAGTTCTATATGGGCCCACCGAGGGAGAAACGCTTTCACGAAGAAAGTTTGAGGAAGAACTCGATCGTTACTACGATACAAGAGGTTGGGATAAAAAAGGTATTCCCATGAAGACCACATTGAAGAGATTGGGCTTGCCTTCCTTGGCTGAAGAATTCGGCTCGATAAACGAGAGATAATGTCCAGTTAAGAGAAAAGTTCTGATTTGAGTTTCCACTCGAAATCCTTTATCGATGGAGAAGACCGTGTGCTCTAGTCTTAGTCTAGACGTAAAGCCGGAAAAAGAGATTATGATTAATCTATATAATATATATATAAAATTATCAGAGAAAGTCCCATAGACTATATAAAAGTATAAAAAGCGTCATCGAAATGTCATACGAAAGGCTTTTATCTTAAGGGTAATCTCGCACCAGTCGATGTCTGACGAAAGCTTTTAGTATTGTTTCTATTATCCTTATATCCCTCACGGCGAACCCGGATTGACCGGAAATTAAAAAACGAAATGATTTGATTTTCGGTCTAGATTTCCACTTGAAATGAAGGGGTTAGCAGGGGTAAAAAAAGAAGTGATAGAATATGATAGGGCAGGATAATATATTCAAATCCCATATGGATTCGAACTCAGTCTTCAAAGGGGACAGAGATATACTGAGGCCGTCTTATATACCTGAACAGCTGCCTCACAGGGGAGACCAGATACAGGACTTAGCGTCCATAATGGTGACAGCTTTGAGGGGAAATCGACCCTCGAACGTTTTGATCTTCGGTAAAACAGGTACGGGGAAAACAGCCGTCGTCCGTTTTCTCGAAAGGGAGGTCAATCGGTTGAAAAGAGAGAATTTAGAAAGCGCCGAGTTGGATGATGAATTTGAAGATTATGACATAGATAAGGTGGAGTACGTATATGTCAATTGCGAAGTGGTGGATACCCATTACGGGGTGATGAAAAACATAGGCAATAAATTCGTCGAAGAATGGAGCGATCAGATACCTTTTACGGGATGGCCTATGGAGAAAGTTTATGAATCTCTTCGTGAAAAGATAGACGAGGAATCTAGAGTTGTAGTGATAATATTGGACGAACTCGATAAGTTGGTCACCAAGAGTGGAGACAGCGTACTTTACCACCTCTCAAAGATCAACTCCGAACTGGATCAAAGTAAAGTGAGTTTGATAGGTATCTCTAACAATCTAAAGTTCACTGAATTTTTGGATCCTAGGGTCAAAAGCAGGTTGGGAGAGGAAAAGATGATCTTCCCTCCATATGATGCTGAACAGTTGAAAGACATACTTGCTGATAGAGCGGGAAAAGCTTTCGAGCCCGAGATCTTGGGAAGTGACGTCATCTCATTGTGCGCGGCGCTAGCTGCTCAAGAACACGGCGACGCGAGGAGAGCTCTGGACCTTTTAAGAGTTTCTGCCGAGATCGCTGAAAGGGAGAGAGACGAATCTGTTACAACAGACCATGTATATAGAGCAAAGAATAAGATAGAGCAGGACTGCGTGAGAGAGGCGGTCAACACCTTGCCGACGCATTCCAAGCTCGTGCTTTACTCCATACTGCTCATGGACGATAACGGGAGCGATAAATTGACCACTGGAGAGGTCTACTCCGCATACAATGAATTGACGAAGAGGTCCGGTATGGATCCGTTAACTCAACGCAGGATCACCGATCTGATCTCTGAGCTGGATATGCTGGGACTTATCAATGCTAGGGTAAAGTCGTTCGGGAGAAGAGGAAGGACCAAACAGATCCAATCTTCTGTCCCAAAACATGAGATAATCGACCTTATCGAGAGCGATGAAAGCATCGAGTCGGTGAAAAGTCTCAACATCGGAGGTAACCGGGTCAAACAGACCAAACTGATATGAATCAACTAATGTTCAAGAAGAGATAAATATATCACTCCTTTTTAGTGCTTTTAAAGACAGCTTAAAAACTACTACGTGTCTAACCTGATCAATTATGCTAGGAGAAGCCGCAATATTCGAACTGGGCTTGATGATCGTTGCCCTTGCAGTCGCCGCTGGTGTAGCCTCTTATATCAAGGAATCGGATATACCTCTTTTCATAGTTATGGGTATAGTACTCGGACCCTACGGGATAGGAAGATTATGGAATTTTCACGTAGGATATAGCGAGACCGCTGATCAATTCATCGAACTTGGTGCAGAGCTTGGAGTGATCTTTCTTCTCTTTTTCATGGGTCTCAGTTTCAGCTTGAAAAAATTGCGAAGGCATAGGGGAAAGATAGCCGTAGTGGGAACTATGGACCTCTTGAACTTTGCTCCTGGAGTGCTTGTTGGGTATCTATTTTTTCAAGACCTTCTCGTGGCTTTTTTGATAGGAGGTATAGTTTATATATCGTCCAGCGCCGTAATAAGTAAGTCGTTGATGGATCTTGGATGGGAGTCCACTCCTGAAGCTGATCAGATGTTGGAAAGACTAGTTTTTGAGGACTTAGTCATAGTCGTTTATCTCTCGGTGATTTCAACGATACTGCTTGGAGAAGGTGCAGATTTTCGAACGATCGGAATTAATATTGCCCTTGCGATGATATTTGTCGCTGTACTATTAACATTCATGTTCCTTAAACCGGAATTTTTTGAGAAGATACTTGATACTAAATCTGACGAAAACTTCGTTTTACGAGCCGTAGGGTTGATAGCGATCATTTCGGGTTTTGCTATCGTTCTAGGTCTCAGCGAGGCCGTGGCTGCTTTCTTCGTTGGTATTGCATTCGGAGGGACGAAACACCTTGCAAAATTACAGCAGTATCTCTACTCGCTTCGCTACCTCTTCGGAGGGATCTTCTTTTTTTGGATCGGAATGGAAACTGACCCACTTCTTTTTAGAGGCATAGGCACCCTACTCCTGCTGGTGATAATTGGATCGGGGCTATACAAATTTTTCACGGCTTATTATGGAGCGAAGTTCTTTGAACTCGACCGATTAGGATCCACTCGTGTAGGAGTCGGTATGATCACTAGAGGTGAATTCTCACTGATAATCGCAGCTTTATCCGCCGAAGCAGTCGGTAGATATGCCACACCAGTTATAACTGAAACCGTGCCTGCATTTGCAGTTTCTTACGTACTCATCATGAGCGTCCTTGGAACCATATTGATGCAGCACATGGATAAGATATCTAAAACATTGAATCTAACTGATGAGTGAAGGTGGATCGGATCTGATCAAATCCACGAAGGTCGGTATGATCGTCTCTTAGTAATCCACCAAAAACTTAAAACAATATTTGATCTCGTACCGGAATGCATGAACTCAAAGATAGACAGAGCTAGTATCGATCTCTCTCCTAAATACAAGTGGCTGATACTGCTGCTGCTTTTTCTAACGATCTTTATCGCGTTCATGGGAAGGTTGAGCACTTCGGTAGCGTTGGAAGAGATAGGTGATGATCTTGTTTGGTCCAGGGCTGAACAGGGTTTTTTGGGCGGGCTTTTGATGGGTATATTTTTAGTTCCTTATGGATTCTCTAACATATTTTTCAGTCCTAATATCGATAAATATGGGTCCAAGATCATACTTGTCGGCTCTTTAACGGGATGTTCTTTTGCAGTTTTTCTTGGGGCCTTCTTCGGACAAAACTACGGATTGTTCCTTTTTTCCAGGATGCTTCTCGGGCTATCACAGGGTGTAATGTATCCTCTAGCCACAAAAGTGATAGCGGGTTGGTTCTTAGAAAATGAGAGGGGAAGAGCGAACTCAATTTTCATGATCGGGGCACCTCTAGGTATAGCTGTAGCTCCTATCATAATGGGTCCTATAATACACGAGATAGGTTGGCACTATTCTTTTTATCTCGTTGCCCTTTTCGGCATCTTGCTCGTCATCCCACTATTTTTGTTCATAACGGATACACCTTCAAAAAATAGAAAAACAAAAGGAGAAAAAAACGAATATGACTTCGACACGTTAAAGTCATTCAAAATATTGTTAAAAGACCGCTCTTTTCAACAGATCACCGTCGGTTTCACCGCTGTCAATACGGTTTTCTGGGGCACGACTCTCTGGGTCCCGTCTTACCTCGAAAGAACGACAGGCTTAAATTTAGGAGACAGCGCTTACTTGGCGGCGATACCTTACATCGGCGCTATACTGGGTATGCTTTTAGGCTCTTGGGTCAGCGATTTGAAAGGAAATACTAACAAGATAATTCTTTTCTCTCTATTCATGTCCGGTGTGATGATCATGATCCTGACTTTTTCGCCGATATCCGGAGCAAAAATGTCGATTTTCCTACTTTTTCTCGTTTTCCTAACTGGACAACTCGCTCCACCGCTGTTCTTCACCAAGCTTCAAAATAGTAATCAGACAAGCAAGCTTGGGTCCGCTACGGGATTGATGAACGGTATCGCTAATACATTTGGAGTCCTGGGGCCGGTCAGCGTCGGAGTTGTTATCGCACTTACCGGTTCATATGAACACGGTCTTTTGGTATTATCCTTTATAGCCTTTGTCGGACTTATAGGTTTCAAAAAGAAGATGTAAAAATCGCCCGCTACGGAGATAAAACTGATAAAAGCTTTTAAACTCCTACTCTTTCATCGGGAGCAAATGGAAAGAAAGGTTTTAGAGATAATAGGGATGCTCGTCGTCGGCATAGTCGCGGTCATTTTATTATTTTCCATAATAGGATTCGATCAGATAATCGAATCTACACTACGGATGAATCCATTCTATTATGCCCTGGTGATCGCGGTCATAATATTGAGTATAGTCGTATGGGCAGAAAGATGGGGCATATTCGTCAGGAAAAATAATCCTGAGGTGACCCGCTGGGATCTTTTCAAGATCATGCTTGTAGGGCAGGCGATGAATAACTTGACCCCTGTTTTCAAGATGGGTGGTGAAGCCGGGAGAGTTTACCTTTTGAAAAAAAAGTACAAGATCAAAGTCAATGAAGGTCTAGCCACGATAGGTACCGATCTTACAATGGAATTCATCGTGGATATGGTTATAGTCTTTGCTGCCGTAGTATTATTGATGGTGCTGAAAAGTCCACCAATCTGGATCTACACGATCCTGCTTATATTTATGATCCTATGCGCAATCATCTTATTTGTTATCATCGAGATTTACTTTGATATGACTATCATGCATAAGTTTTTGAGTTTCATCTCCAAAAAGATCAAAAGATTGAATAAATATCAGGATGAGATCCTCGAAAAGTACGAGATTTTTCGACAGAACTTCAAAGAAAGTCTTAGCGACAGAAAAAGGTTCGCACAGGGATTGAGCTTATCCGTCGTGAGGCAGAGTCTAACTATTGTGAAGTTCTACATACTTCTAGCGGCTTTCGGACACAATATAGGATTGGCCAACATAGTGATAGCGATAGGCTTGGGTCTGATGCTTTTGATGATACCAGCTACGCCGGGCAATCTAGGTATATACGAGGGGGGCATGATCTCCGTATTCATATTTGTAGGAGTCCCTCCCGGGATCGCAGCGACCGCGGTATTTTTGGATAGACTGATCTGGTTCTGGGGTATAACCGTAGTAGGGAGTTCTATAGGCTCAAGATACGGTATTGAAATGATATCCAAACACGTAGCTAAAAAGTATTGATGTTCCTTCTACAGAACTTCTCGTATCCTCTCAAGGGCCCAATCGATCTCATCTTTCGTTATCACCAGCGGAGGAGCAAATCGAAGAACGGTTTTCTTTGTATCTTTCACCAGTATACCTTGCTCTTTAAGTTCTTCGGCATGTGGTCTAGCGTCTTCCTTCAGTTCGACACCTATGAAGAGACCTCTTCCTCTTACATCCTCTATGAGGGAGTTATCTATCTCCTTCAATTCCTTACGGAAATACCTGCCCATCTTGCGAGAATTTTTAACAAAATCTTCTTCCTGTATGACCTCTATCGCTTTTGCTGCTGCCGCCGCACCTAAAGGGTTACCTCCGAAAGTAGAGCCGTGTGAACCCGGGTCGAACACACCCATAACTTCGTCGTCGGCCGCTATCGCCGAAACGGGATAGACACCAGCGCTGAGCGCTTTTCCCAATATATAGATATCCGGTTCTACTTCTTCCCAGTCGCATGCGAACATCTTACCAGTTCTTCCCAAACCAGTTTGAATCTCATCTGCAATGAACAGTACGTTCTCCTTTTCACACAGCTCTTTCGCTTCACTCAAGTAACCTGTTGGTGGGAGAATTATCCCTCCTTCGCCCTGCATAGGCTCTACTAAAAATCCAACAGTGTTGGGACCGATAGCGTCTTCTAACGCTTCTATATCGCCAAACGGGACAACTTTGAATCCCGGCGTAAAAGGACCATATCCTTCTCTATATTTATCTCTAGTACTGAACGATATTACCGTTATAGAACGTCCGTGAAAATTATTAGAGCAAACAACGATCTCGGCTTTATCTTCTTGTACTCCTTTCTCAAAATATCCCCACCTTCGAGCTGCTTTTATGGCGGTCTCTACCGCTTCAGTACCGGAGTTCATGGGCAAAACTTTCTCTTTACCAGTTATCTCTGAAACCTTCTCATAAAAGTACCCTAATTGATCGTTCATGAATGCACGAGATGTCAAAGTCACGTCTTCCGCCTGTCTTTTTAGTGCTTCTATGACCTTCGGATGACAGTGACCGTGGCTCACCGCAGAATAAGCACTCAACATGTCCATGTACTTTTTTCCGTCAACATCTTCAACCCAAACACCTTCTGCTTTTGATATTATCACGGGTAAAGGATCATAATTTTTTGCCCCGTATTTCTGAGTCAATTCCATTATTTTTTCACTTTTTGAAGAGGGATTATCTTCTTGTAGTGAGTCCACTTCTTCCTTTTTTCTGCTTTCAACTTTTTCAGATCCCATTTTATCAGCGGTTATCCTGAATCCCTTGTTCTATTAAAATCTTTGTCAGAAAGACTGAAACGACATCTTGTGCAACTATTGTTAGATGCTCTTACTTTTTAAGGCTTATAGCGGATCCTCAAGGGACTTTCATCCTCTGGTATTTCGAAGACCAACCAGAAATGCTCCGCCTCTCCTGGTTCTATAGTGTCCGGCATACCCTCTTCTTGAGGATTTTTATATTCATTTCCTTCTTCGGTTTCAATTTTGAAGTATTCTGGATCTGGATCTATGTTTTGGTCTTCGCCCTTATTTTCCAATTCGATATGTATCCAGTAAAATTTATTACCAGGTTTGGGAGAAGACCCCTCAAGGTCCTCATCTTTTTCTTCCTCTCCCAATACGTTCAATCCCGTTTCAGGCTCTTCATCCTCTAAACAACCGGTCAGAGCTGCAAACGACCCGATCACGAGTAAAAGAGAGATGACCAGGGTTTGCATTTTCGATTTCATGGTTATCATTTCTATCATGAATTTCTGCCTATAAAAATATTCCCTTCCTACAACTATAAACAGAAGTCTTCTACCACTTCTCTCAACTCTTCTTCGGTCAGGACTTCTATCTTCTCCGGTTTTTCCTCCTCAGTATAGAAAATGGATGATGAAACATCTTTATCCGGATATTGCTTTTTTAGAACATGATGGTAAACGCTCAACTGTTTGACATACTCGTCCTTTGCACTCCTCTCCCTGTCAGTTTTGTAATCAATGACGTGTATGGAATCTTTTTGAATGTGTATAAGATCTATGATCCCGTGAAGCAGGACTTTTCTTCCATTGACATTTATAGGATACAAGCAAGTTACTTCTGCTATCAGTTCACCTTCTAGGGATTCGAGAAAGTCTTTTACATGTTCTTCGTCTAAATTTTCCGGTTCTACTCTACGCTTTCTCAGGCATGCTTCAGCGAAGTTGTGAACTTTTGCACCGTATTCGATACCTTTTCCTTTGACTTTAGCTAAACGGGATTTATCCATTATAGAGTGGACAGAACACTTTACTGGAGAATTCTTTTTCGGTCTGCTCACCGATAATTCACTCCTATCTTCGGTTTTAGCTAAAGGAGGTTCTATCTTGTCAGGCTCGATGACTTCTGTTTCTATGTCAAGGTTATTAAGAAATTCACTCTCTTTTTCTTTTTCAGCTGTGAAAAAAAGGTAGTTCTCAGCTCTGGTCATAGCAACATAAAGGAGCCTCCTCTCTTCGTCGTAATCACCTTTCAAGCACTTGGACATCACATATGTTTTCCAGTTATCGTAGGTGTAAGGATGATCTTCTTTTTCTTTTGAAAATATCTTTTTCTGCCGTAAGCCGAGAGGTTCACGGAATTCTATACAATTTCCAAAGCCACCTCGACCCGGTCCCATATTCGCATGTATGATGACAGGATACTCTAAACCTTTAGAACCGTGGATGGTCTGTATCTTTGCTACGTCGTCTCTTTCGGTACTGTCCACCTCATAAGTCTGTTGTGACTCGATATTGGCCACGATGAAATCTATCATCTGATCCCTGTTGAAGTAAGTATTATCATAAGTGCTCTGTAACGTTTCGATGATCTTATCCGCGAAGGCGTTCCGTATCGAGTATCTATCGAAAACACTTCTAGCTAGAGAACCGATACTGTTTTCTTGTTCAAGTAATTTTTTGAATTTGCGCATGTTCTCAGGATGAGAATTTTTATCGAATATCTCCTTTATCTCGTTCATGCTGTATCCGGCTTCGTCAAGGAGTACCGACCATCCTCTTTTCGAACTTTCATTTTGAACGACCCTCATCCACGCGAGTAAAAGTAAAGCTGGTTTAGTCCTGAAGAGTTCTACTCCTCCTTCGTAAGCTAACGGCACGTCATGCTCTTCAGCCTTTTCGAGAAGTTTTAAACCAAAATTTCTCGTCCTTGTCAAGACAGCTATGTCATTATAATCTATAGTCCTTTTTTCTCCTTTCTCTATCAGAGTATGATCCGGATCATCGACGAGCTCCGTTATCTTCCACAGAACCAATTCCTTTTCGTCTTCACCTGTATAAGCTCTTATCTCGGTTGGTCCTTCGTTATCCACTGATTTCAGCGAGGTTATTCTAGACTTGGTCTTCTCTTTTTCTAACTCTTCCCCCTTGGTAGCTTCGACGAGAAGAGCCTGTTCAGAAAAGTCGATGATTTCCTGTGTTGAGCGAAAATTTTCTTCAAGCTCTATATTATCATCTATTCCGATGGGGAAATCCACCCTGGTATGATCGCTGTTCAGGTCCGACTTAAATTCATTCAACCGTTTTTCGAATTCGACTATATTTTCCACCGAGGCATATTGAAAAGAGAATATGCTCTGTTTCCAATCGCCGACGACACAGATGTTTCCAGAATCTGAAAGCAAAAGTGCTAATTTGAACTGTATCTCATTAGTATCCTGGAATTCGTCGATCATTATGTAATCGAAGGACAGTTTCTTTCTCAGTCTATGGTCCTCGCATAGAAGTGCGAAGGCCAACATCATCATGAAACCAAAATTAAGGTAGTTCCTGCTCAAAGCGTATTTTATATATTCAAAGTACAGGTCATGGATAAAGTTCTTCAGTTCTCTTCTATCCTCTCTGAAGCATATTTCAGCGAACTTTTCAGGGACCTGAGTACCTTCGCCTCTTATGTCGACTTGAGAAGGTCCATCTTTCAAAAAGCATTTGTCTTTATAGCCTGAAAGTTTTTTTCTCAGTTTAGATTGTCTTGGGCCGTGGACCCCGGGCACGGGTTCGTTCATCTCGTCGAAAAGCTCCTTGAATTCTTCAAAATTACCGTCTAGATGGGTTTCTGAATTTCTGAACCACCCTTCACTTTTCGGAAATATACCTTTAGCTCCCAGGGACTTTATCAGGTCGAGAAGCTCGTTCCTGCTGTAGACTATCCTGTAGAAATCTTTGTATTCAGGATATCTGCCAATAAAATCGTCCATGAACCGGTGGAATTCCTGCCTTTCCAAAACCTCGTTTTCTAGTACTCTTGTAGAACTGGTTATGGTGTCATCGATGCCTATGACTTTGGGAGCTTCATAGCCGTACCTACTCAATATCTGGTTACAAAGGCTGTGAAATGTAGAAATAGGCGCATCTCTGAGCTCCGCGGCTTCGTATCCCGATCTGTTTATTATACGTTCTTTCATGTTCTCTGCCGCACTATTAGTAAAAGTTATCAGAAGGATATCTTCGGGTTCTACGTCGTTTTCCAATATGTGGGCGTAGCGTCTACAGATCGTGAAAGTTTTGCCCGTCCCTGGTCCCGCATCCGCTAAGAAGATGCCTTCCGTTTTTGTTATCAACTCTTCTTGTTTGGCGTTGGGCGTTATTTCACTCATCGACTATCACCAAGTCCTTGTTTTCTATCTTGTCTAAATCTACATCACCCACTGGAAAGTTGGATCTTCTGTATTCATCATACTTTTTTATCTGCTCCTGGAGGAAAGTTTCAAAATCATCTATATCATCTTTGAACAGGAGATTTTTACGGTATTTCACTAGCTCCCTCATTATGCTCTTGCATGCCTTTTTCACGTACTTATAGGAACCGATTTTACTTTGAGCGAAGTTGATGAATTCGGTGGTGATATCTTTGTTCTTTATCTCCTGTTTATCCACTTCTGGTAGACTTCTATCTTCAAAAAAATTTCGATATCGATTATATCCCAGCTTATCTAGAACCTTCTTCCGGTTTTTGGATGATTTCAGCGATTCGAATATCTTTTCTTTCTGGAAGATATGGTCGAATTTTCGTGGATGATATTTTATCTCTAGTTCGTTCTGCTCAGGAGAGTCTTCACCGGTGACCACTTCGTCGCTGTTCTCCAGAAGATGGTAAAATGTGAAGGTGATAGGTGTATCCGGATGATGATGTCGATGATGAGCTATGTACATCTTGGCTTGAAAGTCCGGTTTTCTACCTATATCTTCGATATCTGAATCTCTGATAATCTGGTATATCGATTTTTTTCTTCCGGACTTATGATCGACTATGTGATCTTTATCGAGAATGAGGTCGACCTTTCCTTTTGCTCCTACTTTTTTATTGTAAAAAGACGATTCAGTGAACTTCGTATTTATCTCCTCGCCAAAATGCTCTGCGAATATATTTTCTGTGTATTTCTTCACGTAACCTTTGGGCTCCTTTAAACCCGGTTCACTATTTTTAAGGAAAGCTATAAGGTTCTTAACGCCTATGAGGAACTGGGTTCTCAATCCGATCCTTTCGTATTCCTCTATGAAAGGCGACATATGTTCGATCATCTTCTGTACAACTTCTTCAAGTTCTTCTTCCACTTCAGGATGATTTACGTAGTATTCTGCAAAGTCGTGAAAAAGCGTACCTTTCCTGAAGTAAGGTTTATCCGAGGTATCGATGAGTTCGGAGAAGAATTGGTCTTTAGGACAGTACGATAATGCGTTCAGGGCGGTTTGACTCATCATCTCTTTCCTGTGTTCATCGACCTCTATATGCTCTTTTGAGAAAGCTCTTTCTTCTGAGATGAGTTCCTTTTTCCTCAGTTCATGCTTCAGGTCTCTGAAGCTTTCTATCTCTCCCTCCGTGAATTCGTTAAAATAGAATGACGGTGTCACATTTTGATCCATCACTCTATCTTGGACCAGAAAGTATCTCTGCTGCCCGTTCTGAAGCAGTATCTTGAAATCGTTCCTTTTTTTATGGTCGAACTTGTCTTTATCTACCCAAGGTCTAGCGGAACTTTCCGGGGTCCATGAAGTGTCCATACCGATGTAAAATATCACTGACCTATCTATATATGCGGACGTTTTCGGCGATGCTATCAAGACGCCGCGATCCGTACTCTCAGAAGGCACATCGAAGGTGTTCAGATAATAAGATAGTGAGTTGAGCAGCCGAAGTGTGATCTTTTTATCGAGAAGGCCGAGTTTCTCCAGCTGATTTTCTAATTCTTCAAGTTCGTTTTCGAATATATCATCCTTTAAAATTTCTTGAAAGGTCATCTCAGGTAATTCATCGAGTTTCTTTTTGATGCCTATCAGAGCAGGATCTATTGATGATCGAAGAAAATATTCGCTGATTTTAGGATCTATCTTCTGTTCATCTTCAACGAACGACTTCACTTCTCCTATCTTGATTCCTCGTTTGAAGAATGCCAATCTGATCAGGTTCATGAAATTCCTGAGAGCTTCGTTCTCGGTTATATCTCTCGATAGCATATACGGGATATCATTTGATCGTAAACCGGCTTGGATCAGATAGTTGTATTGGGACCCTTTCTCTACCACTACACCAACATCTTCAGGTTCCAATCTTTTCACGCTGCTTAACACCGTTTCTACCATCTCTGCAGATGAATTGAATATATCAAAGTGTGGCTGTTCATCCTTGCGCTCCAAAAAAGGTGAGATCACGTCATGATCATCAGGAAGTATCTTCTTGTCTAAAGCGTTGAACTGATGGAACGCTATCACCGCTACTTTTTTGCTTTCTGGGAGTGTGTGTCTTTCCAAGGCGGTATATGGATTCACTGTACTTTGGATTACTTTCAAGACACTCTTTGTCTCTTGATCGTCAAACATCTCTTCTCTGAGGATGTTGTCGGGATCACCGGTTTCTTTCCAACAATCGAGTATATTTTCAAGGATATGCGCTGTTCGTTTCCAATCTATATCAAGATGATTGACTATGTTCAAGAAGAGGTCACGGTCGTTTTCTATGATTTCATCCGAATCCATCTTATTCAAGGCCCATCTTCTCGGTGTCGTTGCGAAAAGACCGAGTTTTGGCTGCTCTAGTCGAGTGTTTATGGCATCGGCTAAAGGCGCGTCTACGGTCAAAACAAGGTCGTAGTCTCTGACTTGCTCATAAAGCCTCTCTATGGACTTGACTTCCTGTGATTTCAAAGAAGGCTGTTTCTCTTCGTCTTTCATTTTCGAAGAAAGTATTGTGCCGTTGTTTATTACATTTTGTCGTGTAAAGCGAGAGTTTTTCGAATATTATATAAAGGCAAAACCTCAATATCTATATAACAAAAAGTCATTAAGTCTATTGATGGAATAAAACATTTTGCAATCAAGGTGAAGAAGATGATTAGATGTAGTAACTGCGGGACAAAAAATCCTCTTAGTGCAAATTCATGTGAAAACTGCGATAGTGATCTGCCCTCTAAAAACGGAATAAAAAATGATCGCGCTCATTTTGAGATCGATGGAAATACTAGTACGGCTATATGTGATTCGGAGAATGAGATCTCCGATAAAGTGAAAGAACACTTTGAAAAAGGCGTAAGAAAACTGGAAAAAGGAAGTTACGAAGGGGCAGTGGATGAATTCGACGAAGTAACCTCCATTGATCCTGATTCAGCCGAAACATGGTCCAATAAGGGTGTAGCCTACGCAGAAAAGCAGGAATACGACGAAGCTATAACGTGTTATGAAAAAGCCATATCTATAGATCCTGACCTTGCGGAAGCTTGGTCCAATAAAGGTGTAGCTAACTTTGAAAAGGAAGAATACGGTAAAGCTATAAAGTGTTTTGATAAAGTCACGGAGATTGATCCTGATGACGCGGAAGCGTGGGCTGTAAAAGCTTCCGCTCACAGAGAAAAAGGCGAATACGACCAGGCTATAAAGTACTATGAAAAGGCCCTTTCTATCGACCAAAATTACGTAGAAGCGTGGAACAACAAAGGATTGACTCATAAAAGAGACGGAAAAGCCGACAAGGCCGTAGAGTGTTTCGACAGAGCTACCTCTATCGAGCCGGAGTATGCCAAAGCATGGGCGATAAAAGGCGTAACCTACTATGAACAAGATGAATACGGAGAAGCTATAAAGTGCTTTGATAGAGTTACGGAGATTGATCCAGACGATGCGGAAGCGTGGACCGTAAAGGCTTCCGCATATAAGGAAAAAGAGCAGTACGACGAAGCCATAGAGTGCTTCGAAAAGGCATTATCCCTAAATCCTGAAGACGCTGAGATCTGGAACAATAAAGGAGCAGTATACGCTGGAAAGGAAGAATACGATGAAGCTGTGAACTGCTATGAAAGGGCATTTTCTATCGATCCCGATCTTGTTCAAGCATGGTATAACAAAGGAATTTCCTACTACAATCAAAGCGAATTCAAAAAGGCGATAGAGTGTTTTGAAAAAGCCACTTCGCTTGAACCGGAAGACGCGAAAACTTGGAACAATAAAGGGGCGGTACACGCTGAAAAGGAAGAATACGATGAGGCCATAAAGTGCTATGAAAGAGCTTCTTCCATCGATCCCGATCTTGTTCAAGCATGGTATAATAAGGGTTATGCGTACTATCACCAAGGACAGAAGGATGAAGCCATAAAGTGCTTCGACAAGGTAACCTCTATAGAACCAGAGGATCCGGAGGCATGGTCCAATAAAGGGATCATCTTCAAGGAGAAAGGAAGATTGAACAAAGCCAAAGATTGTTTAGAGAAAGCACTCGATCTCGAACCAAACTTGACCCCCATAGAGTCGAAACTTTCCGAGCTGAAGGAAGAACTACCTGATTCTTGAGTTTTTTAAAGCTTATCGATCCTTATGCATCCTTCAATCCTAATACTTCTTCCCATGATTCTTCTTTTTTTGTCTTGGGGCCTTCTTTCTTTCTTTTCATCAAGAAAGCTAAGACGATGATGACTCCCGCCGCGAGTAAAAGAATCAACCACCATACGATGAAAGGATCTTCTTCCTGCTCTTCCTCTATCACAGAAACAGTAATACTAGTTGTACTCTCCACATCCTCATCGTCATAACTTCTGATCTCAAGTTCAAAAGTCCCTTTTTCTTCAGACTCCCAGGTAAAATTGCCTTCGTACACCTCGTCGGGTCCGAGCGTGATTTCTTCACTATCTTTTAACTCGCCGTCTACTCTGAATTCGATGGTCTGCCTGCCCTGAATTTGTCCAGTATTTGTTACGGTATACTCTACAAATACTTCTTCACCTTCAGCCACTTCTTTGTTGTAATCGATTATATCTAATTCAAAGAACGGTTCACGTAAAAAGTGTGCTGTTATCTGCTTGTTATCGTCCATAGTTATCGTTATTTCAGATTTTTCTTCTTCTCCTTCGGGCACATCGCCTTCCCAGTGGCTGAACACCCGATCGTCTTCAGGTATAGCTTCTATCATGACAGACTCTCCTTCAGAATGAGTATAATTTCCCGGCTCAGGTATTGTAGTTCCGCCTTCTTCCGCGTCTATAAAGAGTTCAAATTCAATTTCTTCTTCTATCTCTTCGAATTCAGCCGTGAGGTTGTGATCTTCATCTATAGTTATATTGGTTTCTCTTGATTCAATATCCTCGATATTTTCAACGTCTCCGGTCCATCTGATGAATTCATATCCTGAATCTGCTTCAGCTTTTAGCTCAACCGTTTGAACTTCTTCATAATAGAACGTTCCTTCTCCAGGCTCAACCACTTCTCCTCCTTCTGTTGATTCGATGTTAAGATGATATTCAACACCAGGACCTTCTTCTTCCACTGAGAACTCGCTCTCCCATCGATCGTCGAAATGTCTATAGAACTCCACTCTGACTTCATATGTTTTGACTACATCAGTATCGCTATACTCGAAAGTTACAGTAGTGGATTCACCAGGTCCTAACTCCACAGACCTGTAATCTTCATACTCATCCATATCGTCCACGTACAGGTCGATATAATCCTCACCAGTTTCTCCACCGATGTTCTCCACTTCACCTTTGATGGTAACGGTCTCACCGGAACCAACAACTTCCGGCTCGATGGACCAATCCTTCAATACAAGTTCAGCTTTACCTGGCTCCTCGAAGTTGGCAGTTATGCTCTTATCCTCGTCTATCAGCACACTGATCACACTTTCGCTGGAAACGACGTCTCCAGTCCATTCTATGAACTCATAACCGTCGTCGGGTATCGCTTCTACTGTCACTTCCTCCCCTTCTAAATATGTGTGTGTCCCTGGCTCAGGAGATGTCGTTCCTTCGCCTATCAGGTCTATGCTGAGTTCGAATACGTCTCCATCGACTTCAAATTCGCTCTCCCATCGATCGTCGAAATGTCTGTAGAATTCTACTCTGACTTCATATGTTTTGACTACTTCCGTGTCGCTATACTCAAAAGTTACCGCAGTGGATTCACCAGGTCCTAACTCCACAGACCTGTAATCTTCATATTCATCCATATCGTCCACGTACAGGTCAACATAATCGCTACCAGTTTCTCCACCGACGTTCTCAACTTCGCCTTCGATCATAACTGTCTTACCTGGAGAAACAGCTTGCGGCTCGACTGACCAACCAGAGAATATCAACTCAGCCTCGCTGGGCTCCTCAAAGTTAGCTGTTATTTGTTTGTCTTCGTCCATGTCAATAGTGATCACTACATCTTCTGAAACGACGTCTCCAGTCCATTCTATGAATTCATAACCGTCGTCGGGTATCGCCTCCACATCAACTTCTTTTCCTTCCGCATAGGAATGTTCACCGGGTTCCGGTTCCGTAGTTCCATGACCGTTTACGTCTATGGTCAAAGTGTATATTTCACCCGCAACTTCGAATTCACTTTCCCAGTAATCGTCAAAATCTTGATAGAATTCGACTCTGACGTCGTATGTTCCAAGGTCTCCAGTATCTGAATATTCAAACGTAACCATGGTGGTCTCACCAGGAGCTAGCTCAACTTCTTCAAAGGCCACCTCTTGATCCT
>PWHU01000099.1 GCA_003555395.1 Thermoplasmata archaeon | reverse complement strand
TACTGATGGGTGTCGGAAACGATATCAGAGGGGACGATGCTGTTGGAGAACTCATCGCTAGGGAATTAGAAAGCGAAGATTGGGATACGGTTGATTGTGGTTCCGTCCCAGAAAACCATATCGTCATGATCGAAGAGAAACAGTATGAAGTTGTAGTTCTTGTAGATGCGGCCGAGATGGGATTAAATCCAGGGGATATCAGGATAGTGCCGAGAGATCATCTTGGCGTTTTCACCATGAGCACTCATGCGATGCCTTTATCTACTGTTATGGATTTTTTAGATAAAAAGGTCAAGGAAGTTTTTTTGGTGGGAATACAACCAAAAGACATGAGTCTGAAAGAGGGCATGACTTCTGAACTTGAAGAAGCTAAAGAAGAGATGATCGAACTTTTAAAATCAGAAAGATGGAGAAACATACCTGAATTAGTAAAAAGCAAAGATAAGAAAAATATTAAATAGTTTTTATAGGTACGACCATATCAGTCTCTTCATCTAATCCTATAGTGATTTTTTCTTCTTCACCGTTCACTTTGAACTCACCGATTTCTATATCATCCTTGGCATAGATGCCCTCTTCGTTTTCCCATTTTACTATCTCCTCGCCGAATTCTACAGGGTAGGGGTGTAAATGCATCATGAGTGTTTTTGACCGGGTGTGTGCTGGATTGGTATCCCTTCATCCTCGCTGACACTGCGGAAAAGATGGAATATCTTATTCCATCGCACCTAGTGAAGACCACAAAAAATACGAACCTTTGTGTCCTTCACTATGCTAAGGATTTAAGATCAGATCATCATTCAACTTACGCGGTCCCGCCATGAGGAATTCATCGGTAAAATCGAAACTATTAGTTGGACATATATCCACGCACTGACCGCAGAAGGTGCATCGATTTATATGATGCCTGACCGTGCGATCCTCTTTAAAAATCAATGCCTCGGAAGGACAGACTTTTACGCATAATTGGCACCCTATGCAGGATTCCTTATCGTACTCCAATTTTCCTCTTAAGTTTGGAGGAACCTTAACAGGAGGATTTATTTCCAATTCACCTTTTTCTATAAGTTCCGCTGCATCATGCATATTCTCAGGAGCGTATTTCACCGGAAAAGGATTAGTCGCCTTTTTGGTGAAGAGTTGTTTTATCAGCGTGTAGATAGTTTGTGTTGGCATTTTTATCACCTCATAATCCTGAATTCTCGAATACTACTAATAGTGTGCCCAATAGACCGATAACGGTCATCGGGACCCAGTAGAAATAACTTGCTTTATTGATTTGGAATCTAGCGAAAGCGACCCTTATCACGGACACACCCACGCATATAATAATTAACAATTTAACCAAGAAAAACAGTATGTCCGCTATCAAGTTCCCTAATAACATCCCGTTTATTACTTCTGGACCTCCGAAAGAGTACCAGCTTGAAAGATTGTAGGGGAAGAAAAGAGCTATGAATAAGGCCCCAACAAAGATCATCTTAACTACTTCGGCTATGTAAAAGATTCCAAGATTTCTGCCAGAATATTCTACAAATAAACCTCCCGCCAGTTCGGTCTCCGCCTCCGCTTGATCGAAAGGGACTTTAGATAATTCACCAGGCATCACAGCTATCAATGTTGCAAGGATCAGTGCGAAGCCTAAAATCCCCATAGCTCCGACGGTGTTCCAAACAGGTTCGGAAGAGATGGTGGCAAGTGAAAAACTGTTGTAATTATAAGCTAAAGTCACTGCTGCTATAGCCAAGGGAACCTCATAGCTGATCATCAATACTAACTCGCGCTGAGAACCAACAGTAGCGTATGGAGAACCGCTTGCCAATCCGCCCATCGCCATGGCAACGGCTGGGATCGCTAGTAGATACAAGAGCAGTATCAAGTCACCATAGCCTTCCATCAAGGGGCCGAAAGGGCCTATGGGTAGATAAGCAAAAGCTACCAATGAAGCTACCAGAGCAAAAATCGGTGCGGAGTTGAAGAGCCAAGGAACTGCGCCATCAGGAACGATCGTCTCTTTCATGAACAATTTTTTAACATCACGGAAAGGCTGTCTCAAAGGCGGTCCGATCCTGGACTGCATCATCGCCGTTATCTTCCTATCGAAACCCTTGTAAAGCAGTCCCAAAAATATACTTATCAACGAGATGACTAAGACAAAAACGAATTTGACTATCCAACTCACGACGAAATTCATTTTATCCCCCTATTTTTGATCCGTTCCGTCTTCTTCACGGAGAGTTCATGGAGTTCTTCTTTCGTATACGTCTCTACCTCACCCGAATCCACATCGATTATCTCGGCCCTATCCATGCATCCTATGCATGGATCTATACATGCAGCAATTATAGGTATGTCGGCGATCTGCTCACCCATGAACATGGGTCTATAGGTGGCGAGATTGTTGTATGTTGAAGCTCTGATTTTCCAGCAGTCTATATCGCTCCTGCCTTCAACCAGTCTAACGTAGTGTATAGCTTCTCCTCTTGGGGCTTCGATCCGTCCGATACCTTCTCCTGATCTTTTTTCTAATTTGTTGAAGAGTGCTGCTTTTTTCGGCTCACTAGTCATCTCGCCTTCAGGCATCTGCTCAACACATGTTTTTATGATCTCTATCGATTGCAAAAGTTCTTTTAATCTAACCAAGGTTTTACTGAAAACGTCACCCTTATTTTCAAATCCGTATCTAGAAGGTATGACGTAGTCAAGGTCCAAGTCCCCGTAAGCTGCGTATGGCTGGTCTATCCTAACATCTTTTTTAACCCCCGAAGCACGAACCGTTGGTCCTACACCGCAAAGGGCAAGAGCATCTTCTTTTGTCAGCACTCCTACGTCCTGGGTTCTCATCTTTATACTGGGATCATCTAAAAATATATCTTCCAGTTTTTCGTATAGATCTTCATAGTATTTTAAAGTTTCAAAGACCTTAGGATACATATCAGATGTTATATCCCTCCTGACTCCACCGAATGTCCACATAGAGTAATTGACTCTGTTGCCAGCGATATATTCTAAAAGGTCCATCACCTTTTCCCGTATCTTCCATGTGAAGTGTAAGTGAGTATCGAAACCTATCTCGTGTGCCGCTACACCAGCCCATAATATATGAGAGTGTATCCTTTCCAATTCACACATGATAGTTCTGATGTATCTAGCTCTGTTGGTAGGTTCGATACCCAGTGCGTGTTCCGTAGCGGTAGTGAACATGTGTTGATGAACTATAGAACATATCCCACATATCCTTTCAGAGAGGGGGATCACCTTCATGGGATTCCTGTGCATACCCATGAACTCTATACCTCTATGGTTCATACCTGGACGAGCCTCCGCATCGACGATCTCTTCTCCGTCGAGTTTAAATTTTATCAAGAAAGGTTCTTTCAGAGCGGGATGTATGGGACCTATAGGAACTTCATAAGTTGTTTCTTCTTTTTCCTTCATATTTGATCACCGTCCTCTTTTTTCTTCTTTTTCTCTTCCATGGATTTCTTTCTTTTTCCCTTTTCTTCTACTTCTTTTTTCCTTGGATATTTTGCGATAGGCTTATCAAAGGTTTCATCTTCCTCGTCATGCACGTATCTAGACATATCTTCCATACCTGTCTCATCCCATCTCCAGGGGTATTTATCCTCTGGGAACTCATCAGCTAGCCACAACCTACGGGAGTCGGGTATGTTCTTTACTTGCACCCCTAAGAATTCTTGTTTTTCTCTCTCCGTAGTCAAAGCACCAGGAACGATATCAGTTATCGTTGGGATAGTGGGATCTTTTTTAGGTAAGTGAACTTTTAAGTTCACCGAGACCTCCTTTCCGGGATGACCATAGTTTACCTGGAAGTGATATATGAGTTCTATATGTTCGCCCATGTCGGAACCGGAAGTCACAGATAGGTGAGGCGTATGCAGTTCCGCTAACGCATTGACCGCGTCTCTAAACCTTTCTCTTTTTACGGTAAGCCACATGATCTCTATTGCTTTTTCTTTCAAACCCTCCCTTATCTTCTCCTTTTTGATATCTTCAACATCATCTCCAAGTCTCTTCTTGAAGTGATTTTCTAACTCATCAATACTCAAAGACGATCCGCTTTTCATTTGTCATCCCCTCTCAATTCTTCTAAGTAAAGCCAGGCTTCCTTAACCCCGTTTATAATATTTTCAGGCCTCACGGGACAACCGTTGACGTAGATGATATGGGCATCCTCAGGAAGTAGCGTATCTATAGGCCCTTCTATGGCATAACTATCGAAATATACCCCTGTAGTATCTGCACAATTACCGGTGACCAGTACAACTTTTGGATCTGGAGTCTGCTCATAAACACGCAGAACTCTGTCTTTCATCTTCGTAGTTACCGGTCCGGTAAACAACAGCACGTCCGCATGACGTGGAGACCCGACTAGCTTGATACCGAACCTTTCCGTATCGTATCGGGGCGTGACTGCAGCAACGATCTCGATATCACACGCGTTACACGACCCGCTATTAATGTGAAATACCCACAGAGCTTTATCAAATGTCTTAGATAATTTCATCGATCTTCACCTCTCACTTTTTTATTCTTATATTTTTGATCCTTGTTTTTCATCACCATCACACCACCAAGTAGATGTAAACCAAAACTACGGCCAAAGTTATCACGACCCAATACATGTAATCATTGAGCCTACCCGTGTGCCCTTCTATAAGCGGCTCAAAGTATCGTTTCAGTGCGTCTGTAAATCCCCAGAACAGGTTATCGCCTGCAACGTGTATTTTTCTTACATCCTCCGGTGGCCGATTACCGGAGATAAAAGGCTCTCCACTGTGTTCCGTCTTATTGTAAGTGGGATCCCCCATTTTGAAAAGCCAGTATGCTAAACCGAGGTTTAATAAAACAATCACTATGAATATTATGGGGCTCCACATGTCTTCAAGAACTATTCCTATATCTATCATGGTAGCACCCCCTCAAATGAACCTATCAATCCTTCGATAGCTGGAGAGACTATCTCTGTAACTACCACGTTCGGGAAGAGAGTAAAGAGCACTAAAACAGCGGTCAAGATCCCCATACTCAGCAGCATAGTCTTTGATATGTGATTTTTGACCAGTCCCTGATTGGGTCCCAAGAAAGCGTTGAAAAACGCCTTTCCTATTATGGCTAGGGTGATAATGCTGACCACTAGAGCTATGATCACCAAGATCGGACTGTAAAGATAAACCGATTTATATATTAGAAGTTTTGAACTGAAACCGGAAAGAGGAGGGATCCCTGCGATAGATAAGGCGCCTAACAAAAAGAAGAAAGTTGTGTAGGGCATCTTATGGGCCACCCCGCCCAGCTCGTTCAGGCTCCTTATCCCTGTTGCATGTACAACCGCTACAGCGGATAGGAACAATAGCGCTTTATAAACACCGTCGTTTATCATGTGGAAAAGGCCGCCTTGCATGGCGAGTTCTCCAAAACTTTCATACTCTCCAGTGTTCAACGTGGCTAGACCAACACCTACCGCCATCATCATGTAACCTATCTGCGAAACAGAAAGGTAAGCTATCAGGCGTTTCAGATCACTCTGTACTAGAGCCATGGTAACACCGACTATCATGGATAGTACCCCGAGTATTATCAGAATTGAACCTGAAGCTGCAGGACTTATGCTCACGGAGAAAACCCCGAAAAGAAGCCTGAACAGGACGAAAAGCGATCCCATACTTGTTATAGCGATGAACGGCGTAACGGAACCTGGTGCCTCTCCATAAGCGTCCGGTGCCCACATCTGCATCGGAACGCTGCTGGATTTCATAGCAAACATGACCACTAAAATACCCAATGCGAGTTTATCGATGAAAGTACCTGTTATCCCCTCTCTCAACAGGGCGTAATTCAAAACCCCGTACTGTCCGTACAAAAGACCTATAGAGAATAAAACGAAAAGGCCTCCTACCGTACTTAGCACCATATATTTTAAACCGGCCTCGACGCTTTTTCCTTTATAGTTTCTGAAGGCAACGAGAGCGCAGGAAGCCACTGAGGTGACCTCGAACCAGACGAAAAGGTTGAACAGATCACCAGTGAGTACCATACCGTTGACTCCAGCAAGGGTCAACAGGAACAAAGTATAGAATTTGTTCAAACCGCTTTCGCCTTTCATGAAACTGTATGAGTATATCCCTGCGGCCAAGGCGGTTATAGCTATGGTGAGCGTCGCTAAAACAGCGAAACCGTCAGCGACAAAAGTGATCCTGAAGAAAGACAGCAGGTTTTCAGGAGAGGGCTGTTCGGCCCCAAAAACATAGAACCAGCTGCCATCAGTGAGAACTTGATAGGACATCACGCCCACGAAGAAAGTTGTTAGGAGCAGGCCCACACCAAATAAGAGTTTTCCTAATCTCTTGGAGAATCTTCCCACCAATGTGGTCAAAAACGCAAATAGAAGAGGTAATCCCAAGATGAACGTGGGACTGGCCGTAACGATTGTATCCCATGTCACTCCTTACACCTCCGGACATCTTCAGTATTTATGCTTCCGTAATGCCTTTTGATCATTATTGTGAAAGAGAGCATAAGAGCCGTTGTGGCCAACCCGATTACGATACTGGTCAGTGTGAGCGCATGAGCGGTCGGCATCACCATATCTGTAGATTCCGCACTGGTAAATATAGGCGCGTAATAACCATCCCTGTATGCCAGCGAAACGAGGAAAAGATTGGCGCCGTTCTGCATTATGGCAATCCCCATGATTATCTTGATCAGATTTTTCTTGAAAAGAACGGTGTAAAGCCCGATAGATAGAAGTATAACTACGGCTAAATAAGGCATGGTCATGAAAAATGCATCCCAACTCATCCTTTCACCTCCATCCCTTCAGAACCTTTATCCTTCGCTTCCATGATACCGCTCTCTCTAGACATCATCCAAAGTATCAGACTTAGGGCTGCGGAAACTTCTATACCTACCATGAGGTTCATGAGCGTCACGGTGCCTCCTGTGTTTATGTAACCAGGATTTGGGCCAGCGGGAACAGTTCCTCCAAATATACCTCCAGTTCCGGCGAGATAATTATAGAACATGGTGTAGCCGATACCGAAAAAGGCGATCAGGATGAACAGAGTCAACCCGACGGCTTCGATGGACGAGAGATCTTTCTTATGTTTCCCCAAGGTTCCATAGGAAACTATCAGCAGAGCGGTAGACGAAGCTATAACCGCACCGCCTTGGAATCCTCCTCCGGGTGTTAGATGCCCGTGAAGAACCAAATATATACCAAATATGATCATGGGTACGATCAAGATGTCGGTGATGGTTCTGACGACTCTAGACATCTCCCAGTTCAATCTTCCACCTCCTCCTTTTCGTCTTTGATCTTCCTGAGTACGGTCAACACTCCGGAGACAGCCGAGAAAAGAATGGTAGCTTCTCCTAAAGTATCTAAACCCCTGTAATCGAAGAGGACTGCAGTTACCACGTTATTCACCTGGTGTCTCTCTTGACTATCTCCTAAAAAGTGATCGTCCATATCTTCATTTTCCGGTTCGCCGAAAGGCCTCATCTGCACTACACCTAAAACTAGGAAGGCGAATATCACCACAAATGCAACGATAGCTATCGATTTTTTCATCTATATCCCTCCTTTCTCTCAGTAGATTTTATCGCGATTATCAATATGGCGGTGGTCAATGCAGCACCCACGGCTGCTTCGGCGATAGCCACATCAGGAGCCCGCAGCAGGTAAAACTGAAGTGACAAAAGTAAACTGCACGCCCCCAAAGCAATAGCTGCGGAAATGAGGTCCTTGAATACGACGACAGCTAAGGCCGTTATTATCAACCCGAGCAACAACACAAATTGTATTATTTGAACTATCAAAGTCATTCAGTTCACCTCTCCCTGTGCTTTATCCTTTTTGATCACCATCTTCTTCACAGTTTTTTTCTTGTGTTGATCAGCATCTTTTAGGTCATCTCTAACCGCTTTTTTGGGTTTAACCCCCATCTTGTGTGCGGCTCTTGCCAAGGCGTGAGCACCTGTAGGATTGGTTGCCAAAAGAGCTATCAAAGCTATGAGGGTGTGGATCGCCATGTTGATGAATTTAGCTTCCTCCGTAAGTATGTAAAGTCTAACACTATAAGCTATGACTGTAAAAGTCACGAAGATGGTTCCGAAAGTAGTGCATTTTGTCGCGGCGTGAAGCCTAGTATAAACGTCGGGAAAACGGTGTAGCCCGATAGTTCCTAATATATTGAACACTACCGAAATGATCAGTAATATGATGATCAATATTATAGGCCAAGTGAAAGTCATTCTGCCACACCTCCTTCAAGGTATTTGGCGATAAAAAGCGTCGTTATGAACGAAAGTATGGCGTAAACGATGGCTATATCGATGAAGAGAGTTTCCCACATGGCGGCCCCCAAAATGATCATGGTGGCGACCACTAATGTGTTGATGGTGTCGAAACCTACACTTCTATCCGCTGCTGTAGGTCCTAAAAAGATTCTAAAGATGCATACGATTATAGATATTGCAAAAAGAGTCGCCGCAGCGTAGAATAACGTATTAAGATCGATCATTCTGCAAACCTCCTTATCCATCTGACGAATCTTCCTGCGATATTTTCTGTAGGGTCTTCACCGACTTTTATCCAATGTATGTACATCTCACTTCTTTCGTCGTCCACGTCTACCGTCAAAGTTCCAGGGGTCAGAGTTATCGAGTTAGCTAGAATGGTTATCCCCAGATCTGTCTCGAGATCAGGATCTATCTTCACGATACCGGGTTCTATCTTTCCGGTTATGACCCTGTAAGCAACATCGAAGTTCGCTTTTACCATCTCTATGAACAGCGGGATAGTGTATATCAACATTATCAACCAGCGGACAGGATTCAACATCCTGAAGTTTTCTGTACGACATAGTATGTGGTCAGCCAATGCGGCGACGATGAGGCTGACCGAGATACCTATTATCAGCTCTTCAAAACTCCATATGATGTGACTCCAAGGAGCTTCCTGCGCCATAGACTGGCCTGCAGCTATTGTCAATAATAGGTATGAAAAAAGGGCAAACAAAAAAGTCGATACAAAAGCTTTACCTCGTTTCATGATCTACCTCCTCTTTCGATCTTAAAGAAATTGACGAAACAACTCCTGATGAATATTGAAGCCGATTTAAGGACATGTTTGTTAGGAAAATGCACAGGTATAAATTATTTTTGTTTTTTTCCTCATTTAAATACATGTGTCTTGCACCACACTACAAATATAGAACGTTAAAAAGGTCTAAGCGACAGAATTAAATAATCGCCCCATTCTTCAAAGTCCGATCAACATGAAGGAAGATTACAACTGTACATCCTGCGGAATAACACTGGTCGGCCTTAAAAATACTGTATTTCCCTGTCCCGAATGTGGAGAATCGACCATAGGCAGATGCGAAAAATGTAGAGATCAGAGCGAGCAATACGAATGTCCAGAATGCGGTTTTAGGGGGCCTTAAGATGGGCGACGTCATGATAGTTTACAAAGTGATGCCCGAGGGTACGGAAACCGATCTCGATAGGATAAAAGATGAGATCAAGAAGATAGCTGAAGAGTACGGAACGTTCAAAGGCTCGAACGAAGAGAAGGTGGCCTTCGGACTCAAAGCGGTAGTTGCTAAGATAGTTATACCCGACGAAGGCGGAATAGTAGATGAACTGGAAGAGAAGTTAAACGGTATAGAAAACATCCAAAGCGTGAAGGCAGAAGACATCACACTTATAGACTGATAGTAACCGGACGTTCACACTGGTTCAGGTACCTTCTTCCCAACCCTCTAGATATTCTTTTTGTTCAGCCGTCAGTCTATCGATCTTTACGTTCTCCGATTTCAATCTGAGTTTGGCTACCTTCTCGTCTATTTCTCTCGGGATCTCATGCACTTTAGGAGCTAGGTCTTCGTTTTCCACTACATATCCAGCGGCCATCATCTGCAGTGAAAAACTCATATCCATTATCTCTGCAGGATGGCCCTGCCCTGCGGCAAGATTGACCAAACGACCTTCTGACAAGAGGTAAAGTTTTCGGCCGTCCTTCATCTCATATCCCGTTACATCTTCTCTTACCTCTTTTTTGGAAACGGCCATCTCTTCTAATTTTTTTATAGAGATCTCGTTGTTGAAATGACCCGAGTTAGCTAACACGCAGCCGTCCTTCGCATCCTTTAACTCTTTTTCACCTATCACGTCTTTGCATCCAGTAGCGGTAACTACAAAATCAGCTTTTTTTATCCCCTCTTTGGCAGGAAGAACTTCGAACCCGTCCATCTTGGCTTCTACAGCCTTTATCGGATCCACCTCTGAGACCATAACGTCGGCACCCATACCTTTTGCACGCATAGCTATCCCTCTTCCACACCATCCGTAGCCTCCTACGAGAAAGTTCTTCCCGCTGAGTTGGAGATTGGTAGCTTTCAATATACCGTCTATGGTCGATTGACCAGTACCATACCTGTTATCGAAAAGATGTTTCATGTAAGCGTCGTTTACGGACATCACCGGGAAGCGTAGCACGCCGTCTTCTTCCATGGCTCTCAGCCTGACGATACCTGTGGTGGTTTCCTCCGCACCTCCAGCTATCCCTTGGATCAGATCTTCTCTCTCGGTATGTATCAAAGATATCAGGTCGCCTCCGTCGTCTATGACCACCTCGGGATCATGTTCCAAAGTCAAATTGAGATTCTTATAGTACTCCTCATCGCTCTGCCCTCTTTTAGCGAAAACGTCCATACCGTACTCCTCTCTCAGTGCCTCGGCGACAGAATCATCTGTTGAAAGAGGATTGCAGGATGCCATCTTCACATTAGCTCCTGCCTCGCGCAGCGAAAGAGCGAGTATCCCTGTTTTTGCCTCCACATGAAGAGCCATGGATACGTTTTTATCCTCTAAAGTGCCCCTTTCCGATATCTCCTCTTTGACTTTTTCTATAACTTTCATATGCTCGCGCGCCCATTCTAGTCTTTTCTTTCCCTTATCTACTGATCCGTTCATTTTTTCACATCCTTAGACAAAGATCCTAACCTTTCACACATAAAATCTAATATCGAACTCAAATTCTCAGCATCGTCGAAATCGTCATAAAAAGGTTCACAATCGCACATATTCGGAACCGCTCTCACGATGTTATCCACTATGGTTATGTCCGCAGTTTTAGCGCTTCTAGAAAGCGGGTTCAGATCGATAGTTATGGTCCTTTTACCCATATCGGCAAGCGCCTTTGTCCTATCGCCGTCTTCGAGAGGAACCAGAACTACGTCCGCTGAAAAGATACCTTCCTTGTCACAGAGACCCCTATCGTGGTCCAAGCCAGGTATCTTTGCGTCAGCCTTTTTTCCATAAACTTTTTTTGCTCCGTTCTCTTTCAATTCTTTTTCTATCTTTTCTATCCTCTCATCGGTCCTGTGAAAAAGATTGACTTCTAACTTTGCATCTAATCTTTCAGCGAGTGAAACGATCGCTGCGGGAACGAGAGCAGCAACATTACCGTTAACCGATATGACTGGATTTTCCGCATCTAACATATCAGCTACGGCTTTCCTTTCAGCCTTTTTCGCCTGTTCGATGGTCTCTTCACCGATTAGATAGTCGAACATCTCTCCCCTTCCATGGGCGATCAATCCGGCTTTGGAAGTTATACCCTTTTCGACGCCCTCTACCAGTAATTCTCTCGTCTTCAAAGATTCATATCTTGGATGAGATTCGGGAACTTCGACCATTATATCATGCTCTTATTTTTCACTCGAAACAAAGCACGGGACATATAAAAAACCGATGGGATGATAGAAGGCGGGGACCAGAAAAAATATAATAGGCCGACAAAATAATAAAAACAGATACGATAGGGGGCAAAAAGATGAAAAACGAATACGAGCAAAAAAGAGAAAAGATGGTCGAAGGTCTCGTTAGAAGGGGCTACATAGAAAGTTCTAGTGTAGAAGAGGCCATGAAAAAAGTACCCCGCCATGAGTTTGTACCCCCACGGGTAAAAGATAGTGCTTATATCGATTCTCCTCAGCCGATAGGTGAAGGCCAGACCATCTCTGCCCCTCATATGGTAGCGATGATGGTCGAGAAACTGGATATAGGAGAAGGACAAAAAGTATTAGAAGTAGGAGCCGGTCGAGGTTATCACGCAGCAGTGATAGGCGAATTGGTAGGCGAAAAAGGCATAGTGTATTCCGTAGAATTCATAGAAACATTAGCTAGATCGGCTCAGAAAAGTTTGACAGAATGCGGCTATCAAAATGTTAGGGTGATACACGGCGACGGTTCTTCAGGTCATCAAAAAAAAGCTCCATATGATCGTATCTCCGTCGCCTGCGGCGCGTCGAAAATACCGGCTCCGATGATAAAACAGTTAAAAGTGGGCGGTAAGATACTGATACCTATAGGGAGTCAGTTCTTTCAAAAACTTGTGAGAGCTACCAAAATGGACGAATATGATATAAAAAAAGAAAATTTAGGAGGGGTTCGGTTCGTTCCCCTAAGAGGCGAATACGGTTTTTGAAACCTTTTCACACGATCGGATCTAAACGTATATACGGCGATCCTTTCTCTTCGTCTGTCACTATGGCATACAGACCGGTTTTCGGTTTCACTCCGTACAGACAGGGCGTTTTACTGATGCTCAGTATTACGAAGTAATTGTCCGCCATATTTTTGATCTCCTGGGAGAGGTTCAAGCCCGGTTTTACGATCCCCAGTCCAAGGTCGTCAGAATTTTTGGTGTTGGCCACTCCGCTCAGCAGCTGTTTAACGGCGACTTCACCACCCTGCATGTACTCCATGGTGTCCAAACCGGTATAATCCAATATGCCTTGGTCTTTATTTCCTCTCAATTCTTTCATCGTTTCGTTGTATATCTCTCTATACTGGCTTTGATTTTTCCCTGCAAGGGCCATCTTGTAAGGCTTGTTCGTCCTTGAGGAGAAGTAATCGACTATCCGGAATTTTTCATTGAACAAAGATTCCGGTACGAACCTTGTTAGGTCCTCTTTAAGGTTCTCAGGATGTGTTCCACCGGAGAGTACTGTTATCACACCTCTTTTCTGTGCAAGGAAATTCAAGAATATCGGTCTTATCACTGAAAAGAACTCTTCATTACTGACGTTTTCTTTGACTTCGAAGATATTGTAACTTCCCGCATCGAAACCACCTCCAAGAAGGTCGTCGATGTCCTCAGTTCCAGTGCTGTATTTTCCTTTAGGTGACTCTACAGGTTTCCATTCGTGTCCGCCGGAGATGTCCAATTCATAAGGCTCGAAGCATTTGAACCGGCCGCCTTCCAATGACATCAGATAGGAAGGTTGTTTTATCTTGACCGCTCTCAACTTTTTCAGCTTTATGGTACGGACATTTCTACCTTCGAGTTGATATCTATTCATCTGAACTACGCCGTCTCCAAGGTATTCAAGGTCCGGAGCTTCCTCTTTTTCCAAGACCATTATCAGGTTGGTGTTCGAGTTCTCTACAAGATCTTTTTGGATCGTCATGACGAAGGTTTCCATGTCAATATCGTATTTGTGAGTGATACCTTCTATACTGTCTATCACAAGGGTGGACCGTTCGGGAAGTACGTTATCTATTCTGTCGTAGATCCGTTCCAACCCAGGGATGCTCTTATCAAGCTGATTCAGTCTCGTTCTATCAACCTTTTCTGGAGGCCCTTCTTCCCTTATAGTGTCCAAAAATTCCTTAGCACCTTCGATCTTCTTTTTATCCTCGCCAACAGCTTCTTTTCCTTCCTCTTCATCTCCATAAAGTGTTTCGAGGAAGACTTTACTAGCATCGGTTATCCGGGAACGCATCTCTTTTTCTTCCAACCATGGGAACTGTTTGTAGAGAGCTTCGTCGGATACACGGGTAGACAAATAAAAGCTTTTATCGGGGTCCGCGAGCTCTTCTATGATCTGAAGAGCTATAGTGGTTTTACCCGTACCGGACGCACCTTCAAAGAAAACGGACGACCCGCCTCCTTTTTCCAAAAACTCTTTGATTTCTGGTGGTACACTTTTGATGACTTTCATTTTTTTAGCACCTCTTTCATTTCAGAACCTTTTTCAACTGTTTCTATCTCAGACGTAATTTTTTTCATGTCCTCGATCATTTCTTTCTTTTTATCAGGATCACCGAGAATAGATAGAACGGCATTATTTCCTACCTCACTGATGAGAAGGACGGAATCATTGGAATCGCATACGATGAGTTCAGGATTTTCCTTTTCAAAACTTGAAAAGATGACCTCACTCGCACCGAGTATTGTCGCTGAAAGAGTGCTGAAACTTTCGTTCTCTTCCTCATTTTCTAGATGAAAAGCTATGGGCACTCCGTTCTTCGACGTCAATGAAACGGCCTCCATACTGGTTTTATCACAGTACTCCTTAAATATCTCTTCGACATCTTCTTTGGCTTTTATGGTAACACGCTCCTATTACGGCCTTTTCTATAAAGCGATATATGTCCGCTATTAACCTTTCCATATTTAAATTTTCTTAGCCGATTATCAACTATTTTTCGCAAAAAGCTCGAAAATCACTTAAAGTTTCTCAAACACGTCCGTAGTTTTTCTCCCCTGCATCTTTTTTTTCATATCTGATACCAAAGAGCTGTAATATGATAGATGATCTCTAACTCTCTCTAATTCGTCCTTTAGGTTTTTTTCTTGCTCGTCAAGCTCTTCGATCCTACCTTTGATTATCCAATAATCTTTTTTGTATCTAACGAGTTCTTCCTTCAGATGCTTTATTTCCTCTACTTCTTCAGCCATATCTCGCCACCTATATTTTTTACATCCTTTTTATTTCTTCACTCACCTCTAGAGTGGGGCTTGAAATATCTCTTCTCTTCTCGCGTATTGACTTTAAGAGACTTTCCGTTTCCCTGATCTTTTCTTTCAATTCTTTAGCCTCTTTTTTCAATTTTTTTCTCTTAGATTTTACTCTCTTTAACTCTTCTAATATATCCTCTTCTCTCCTCTCCCACCTTTTTTTTTCCTCTATAGCCATCAGTGCTTTTTCAACGTCGACCAAGGCTTAAAAACCTCCATATGATTTCATCTCTTCAACTTTATCTTACTATAAACCCTTGAGATCTTTCTATCTGATCTAAGTTCGCAGTTTTCACAGTACAACTTGTCTCGCTTTCTCTCAAATTTCATCGCTTTTCTACATTCAGGGCAGTAACCTCTGACAACGCCGAAGGTTTTCCCCGCTGTAGATAACTTTATAGCAGGTTCCGTTTCGGTCACTTTAGCCCTTACTATGTCTCCCACTAGAAATTCATCTTCAAGACTATCGGT
The DNA here is from genome assembly GCA_003555395.1 of Thermoplasmata archaeon. Classification (GTDB taxonomy): domain Archaea; phylum Thermoplasmatota; class Thermoplasmata; order Halarchaeoplasmatales; family Halarchaeoplasmataceae; genus Natronoplasma. Next base: position 8,938 of record PWHU01000099.1, on the reverse strand, counting down.
GTAATCTTCAGATACTTCGGAGATGTGAAGAGTTCCTTCCACGTCTTCTTTGACATCTCTAGACACACCTTCTATTTTTTCGATCATGATCACGACCATGGCTTCTTTTCGCATGAACACGCTTCCATAGATCACGTCGCCTTCTTTTACCTCTACTATCGGGTTCACAGCATCGACTTTTGCTTCCAAAGAATCCTCGTCGAAGATCAATCTACCGAACTGAGCGGCATAGATATTACCTTTATCTTCGAACGTGCCTTCACCGGCCATCCATTCTTCGGAGGTCCCGACTTTGTCACCTGGAAATACCAACTTTTCTTCATTGCCTGACATTTTTTTCCCTCTCGATGTTTATTCCGAACAATACCACTTCAAAATCTTTCCTTTCTTTTTCGTGATAATCGAACTGACTAATGATTTCAAACATATATCTTTTTTCCCAAAATACGCGGTGTCCTCGGTCTTCGATAAAGTCCTCCAAAAATTCTACGGTTTTAGCATTGTGGAGCGTGTATATTATCTCACTACATTCAAAAGATTTCTCTAGGAAAGGAAGATCCGCCCCTTTTTTTTGTGAACCAAACGGAGGATTCATTATCACCGTGTCTACTTCAGCTTTGAATTCTTTAACGTCTTTAACCTCGAAATTTATAACTTCCGAAAAAGACCACCTTTCAGCGACATCTCTAGCCACATCTATAGCTTTCGGGTCCAAATCTACGGCTTCGACTCTTTCAGCGCCGAGATATGCGGATCCCAAGGCGAAGACCCCTGTACCACAGCCAAGGTCTCCTATAACTTTTCCAGCTATATCTCCTTGCCCGTAGGCCGTGAAAAGTATGTCCGCCGCGATATAACTAGGTGTAGTGTACTGTTCTAGAGAAGGGGACGGGTCTGGATGAGATGGAATTCCTTCCAATTTGATCTCTAACTCCTTTTTCTTGATACCTGACATGGTCAACACGCACGTGTTAATACATTAATCTTACGAAAAGCTCGGCTAAAATAATCCTCCTTAAAAACGTCACTCGCTTGTCCTTTCCCATACTTTATCCGAAATACCGTTGTAGATGGATTCCTCTTCCTTTTCCTCTTCTTCATCCTCTTTCTCTCTATCCAAAATTTTTCTTATCTTCCTTTCGTTCAAAACCCAATAATGTATCCTCCACTTTTTTCCACTCGGGAGGTTGGTGCTCTCCTCCTCTGTGTAGAGTATATCGAGGTCCTCCAATTTATAGAAAATATCCCTTTCCTCAGAGGAAAGAAGGTTATCCGTGATTGCTTTATCATATCCGAACAGATTCATCACTTTTTCAGCCATATCTTCAGCACTATATGGTTCTATATCATCATCCTCTAATACTGTTTCGATAGCTTTCTTCATCTCCTTCAAGGTTATCCTAACCACGATTCATCACACTTCTATAATTTTTGAATCTATATCGCTTATAGTCTCCACCATCTTCGATTTGCAGAGTAATACGATTAAAAATAAATAAATCTTCCCCACCCTGATTTCAAATTTTAAGATAAATCGACCCGCTTACTCAAAAGAGTTCATGGATACGTTTCTACAGGAACGTCTATTTCTTCAAGCAGCTTTTCTGCCCATCGAAGTTTCTTCCTCTTTGTTTTACCTCCCTGATAAGGATCTTTGAAGTCCCATCCATTCAATATTATCTTTTCAGCACCGAAGTGTTCCGCTGCGAAAGCGGCCCTATCGCCGTCGGTGAATCCACCAAAATTGTACAGATTTTTATCACCTGGGTCGCATTGACACGTTGGTATCACGTGCCCTTCGAAACGTTTCCCCCACTTTTTGATAAGATCTATATTATCGCCGTGAGCGTGCATCATCACCGGTATCCCGTTCATGTTCATCTCGCACTGAAGATCTGTATCGCCGTCGAGATCTGTCACTATGAGTTCGGGCTCCGCGCCCTTATCGACCATCTGTTCTAAAGAACTTCCAGCCGCTATGATGAAATCACTATTAAAATGGGAATAATAGGGCCCGCTCACCACTACTTCTCTTCCCTTCATTCCGCTCAAAGGTGTTATTCCGTCGTTCTCTCTGATATCGGCTAAGACCTCTGCCGCCTTCCGGTCTTCTTCTTCCGAATATCCAAATTCTGAGATGATCGTTTTGTACAGTGGTTCCCATTCTTTGAACTTCAATTTTTATCCCTCCAAAACTTAACCTGCTGATCTCAAGGCGCCTAACCGTCGGTTACGGACTCCCCTATCTCATTTTCTTCCTGCTGCTGTCTTTCTTTGAAACTTCTCTGTGTTAGCCCGGCTAAGATACCTATCAAAAGACCAAGTGTTATGTTGATCGCCACAGGGACCATGCTGCCCTCCTCCATACCTACGAGGCCGCGGATATAATCTAAAGCACCCCAGAATATGAAGGTCAAGGCGAAGAGAGTCAAAAATACGGCCCAGAAAGATAACTTAACTCTACCCTGTGTGATGTAAGTGTCTAAAAGTCTACCCAATTCATACAAGAATACGGCGCCTATCCACCACCATATCACCGTTGTGGCGAAACTTAGAGCTACGTGAAGAGGCGGAGTGATATCTTGTTCCACGATAACATTCCATCCCTGGATAGAGCTTCCAATGACTATCAAGATGGCCACGGCGGCAAAAGGCAACCAGACCGCACCTTCCCTAACTGCTTTGCTCAGCCTATTATACAACTCCAAGCTCTTCCTGTCCAATTCATAGATCTTTATTATTATGTATAGACCGATTATGAAAAATATGGCGCCAAGACCAAAACCGGGCAGACCGCCGATCGCGGAGACACCCTCTATGAAGAAATCGCTCAGCAGTGCAACCATCCTGAAGAAGCCGTATACCAAAAGAGCTAGAGAGATAGGAAGAAAGATCTTCCTTTGAGTCCTTTTTTCACTGAACATCTTTACAAAAAGGTAGTAAAGGTTCTCCACGCTTTCGCTCTGCTTAACGTAAACGGTTCTAATGTGGGACAGATCGATCTTTGAGGATACTATAGGGCTTATATATTCATCTTCGGCTCCGTCCGTGACCAGGATGGCCGAATCGGGCTGAGTTTTTTCAAGCACGTAATCCAGCTCTTTACTAAGCACTTGATCCGAGGTGTATCCAATCGATGGAGCTCCGCAGATAGTAGCTATCTTCACGTCCTCTCCTTTCTCTTTGAGTTCGTCATATAATGATATGGCTGATAGGATAGAGTTCGTATCCGAATCTTCAGGATCCTTGAGTCCTAATTTTATGGCGGCCTGGAGATTTTCTTCTCTACCCAAGATGGGAGTCTTTAAGTCAGTTTTCTCCCCTATATCGTCGTCCCGGTCCGCGCACAATATGAGTTTTCGCATCTATCTTCTCCTCTCGTAAGGGTATTTAATATTCTACTACGATTATTTAGTATTTACCTATGGTCTTTAAAGCACATTCTGCTGTGCTTCAACTGATTTTCAATCCAATAATCTGCCGAGATAGGAAAGGAACTGATTGAGAGGGATACCATCTTTCCAGGGGATCTTATAATTTTCGTGTACCGTTTTCTTAACTGTAGGTAGCTTTTTGTTCAACAGCCGGTACTTCTTCGAGAGTCCGTCTATGTTCAGCGTAAAAAGTCTCCATTTGTCCCCTCGTTGACCTTTCAACCTGTATGCGTACATAGGAAGTAATTTCGTCTCAGTGCAGATATCTATCATATCCTCGGCCTGTTCAGTGAGTCTTTTTTTATTGCTCAAGTACAACACTTCGTCATTAGAGGATTTCACCTCGATCAAGAACGACACATCTCCTCTAGCAGCCACGAGATCGATGCCCAAACTTCCGGCCCCTCTCACCACCACGAAGGGTATATCTCTCGCCTTCATATATCCCTCTTTTTCTTTTTCAGTGCAAGTTTTTGTGAGGTCCTCTATCACTTCTTCATTTCCTGTGAGAACATCTTTTAGTTCACGTTCATATTTACCCTGCGCCATATTTCTCTTCTCTCGAATTTTTTATCTCGCTCTTTTCGAGTACTTTCTAAGTCAGCAGCATTACATCACTTTACATGTTTATTAAATTTGAGGCCGGCCGGATCAAGGCTCCAATCTTTGAGTATCTCTTGGGAACAGAATCGCTTCTCTTATGTTGGGTAGATCAAGCATCTGCTGTAAGAATCTGTCTAGACCAAGACCGATGCCGCCGTGTGTTGGCATACCGTATTTGAAGGTCTGTAAGTATATCTGAAATGCTTCCGTATCCAACCCGATTTCCTTCATCTGATCCACCAATATGTCGTATCGATGCTCTCTCTGCCCGCCGGACACGAGTTCTTGACCCTTGTATTCTAGATCGAAATAGGTGGTCAGAGAAGGATCGTACTCCTTTCGCTTAGCATAGAAAGTTCCCTCTTTCATTTCTGTGGGGAACTCGGTGATGTAGAAAAAGTCGGTATCGAATTCATCCTTTACATATTCGCCCAACCTTTTTTCCTCTTCAGTTCCTATCGCTGGTTCTTCTTCCCATTCCCATCCTTGATCCTTTAGGATGTTTATGCACTCTCTGTAGGGTATCTTCTTGAACGGGTATTCGGGTATCTCGAGTTCCAATCCCAGTTCGCTTAATTTCTTTTCACAATGTTCTTCAACGTAGGAAAGAGCATGTCTGATCATATAACTGGTCATATCTATTATGTCCTTTGAGCTCTCTATGAACGACATCTCAAAATCTACAGACAAAAATTCAGATGTATGTCTGATGGTATCGAAATCTTCCGCCCTATAGGCGGGTGCTATCTCGAACACCCTTTCAAAGCCCGCGGCCATAAGCATCTGTTTGTAGAGCTGTGGACTTTGAGCTAAGTATGCTTCCTGGTCGTAGTATTCCACGTCGAAAAGGGTAGCACCTCCTTCGGCTCCGGCCGCAACGATCTTAGGGGTGTTGACCTCGATGAAATCCTCTTTTGAAAAGAAATCTCTCAGTCCCTCAAGAAGGTGTTTCCTTATCTCGAATATAAGCCTTTTTTCCCTTTTCCTCAGATCGAGAAAACGGTTATCGAATCTAGTGCCCATCTCGGCATCGACCTTATCCACTACACCTAACGGCAGAGGTTTTTCGGCTTCTGTTTCGACCTTTATCGAGATAGGATGGAGTTCAAACCCCATCTCGGTTTGATCCGTATCCTTCTTCTCCCCTTCGACTATGACCACACTCTCTCTGGGAATATTCACCGTTTTTTCGAAACTATCTTCCATCTCTTCTTTGGAAACAACGACCTGAAAAACTCCCGTTCTATCTCTGATCTTCAAAAAGGCGATACCGCCCAGGTTTTTCGTTTCCTGGAGCCATCCTCCCAGTTTGCATTTAGCTCCCTCGTCGAGTTCAACTGCTTCTGTAGCGTGTATCCGTTTCATGTTAAAGGTTATAAGGGACAGATATAAAAGAGTTCAGGACGGAAAGATGGAAAACATTCTTCTCTTAACTTATCATCCCAAAACCTCAAATAAGCACGCTCGATTTGTATAACGATAACATGGGCAAAAATCGTTATGACGTCAAAAGAGGACATTTTAAAAACATCGAAGGCGACCAATTGAAAGAACTGATCGAAGAAAAATTTGGAAAGGCCGAAGAGAAGGAAGACAAGTTGATAATCCAAGACGTAGGAGCGATTTCACATCTGGAAGTATGGACCGAAGGAAGGACCGGATTATGGGTCGATCTAGAGATGAATCCAGATGTAGACAACGAAACTGCATCGAGTACCATCAAGAAATGGAACGATTTTCTTGAAGAAGCTACAGGGTTCAACGCTAAAGAGAGGAAGAAAAGAGCAAAAAAGAAAGCAAAGGAGAAATGAGATACAACGCTTTTTGCGTTCTTAGTCGCTTACATTGATGAAGACATCTTTATTTTACACTTCAAAAAATATATATAGATACTGACAATACCACCTGTAAGTGATCTATATGGCAGAAGAAAATAAACTTGCAAACCCCGCCCCCCTAGGTTTGATGGGTTTCGGCATGACTACAGTACTGTTGAACATCCATAACGCAGGAGTTTTCGAACTCGGAAGTATGATACTGGCGATGGGAATATTCTACGGTGGATTTGCTCAATTGATAGCAGGCTGGTGGGAAATGAAGTACGGTAATACCTTTCCAGCGGTGGCCTTCAGTTCGTACGGGCTGTTTTGGTTGAGCTTTGTAGGGCTACACGTGATACCAGAAATAGTCGGCGGTGTTCCCGCACCAGGAAATACAGCTACGGCGGCATATCTCGCGATGTGGGGTCTTTTCACCGGTTGGATGTTCCTTTCAACCCTAAAGTTCAACAGAGCCCTGCAAGTAGTGTTCTCCACACTAACGATCCTGTTCTTCCTTTTGGCGCTCGCCTACGCAGTTGGTCCTAACACCGATCTAGGTCAAACCATATACACTATCGCAGGCATAGAAGGGATAATCTGCGGATTCAGCGCAGTCTATACGGCTCTAGCCGAAGTGACCAACGAGTACTACGAAAAGACAATATTCCCGATCGGTCCGGTCGAAGAATGATACCGCTGAGAAATAGATATGTCTCTGAGCAGTAGACTAACTACCTACGTAGTACGTAGGAAGTAGTGACTCCAAACCTAAAAAACCCCTTCCTTTTCAATTATATATCTCCTGAATACCCAGAAACTCTTTTCAAAATCTTCGTTTTCCTGATCTATCTTGTTTTCCGTTTTCATCTATGTTTTCGTCATATCCTTCCGAGTCCTTTTTTCCTTTTTCATAAACTCGGCTTACCAGTTCCATCACTAGAGGGATGAGCAAAATCGCAGTTATAGCTATTATCAAGTTGGTCCAGCTGTTGGAAGGAACATCCTCCGTTCTTCCCAGGTAAGCGAGTTTAAATATTCCGAACCAAGGAAGTTCTCCTCTAGCTCTACCCAACACCCATTCTTCTCTTACCGGTTCGTTTATGCCTCTGTGCCTTCTATCCTGGTCGATGGTAGGGTTATTATCACCTTTTGTGATAAAGCCCGAGGTGTCCACATCTTCAAGATCGATCGTTACTATCTTATCTTCGTAGCCGTAATCATAGAGGGTCAACCTCCCATACAGTCCCTCTCCGTCTTCCACGTCGTCAGGGTGCGCTCCGCTAATCTCCCAATCTTCCCCATAATCCAGATCGGAGAGAGAAGGTACATTGACTTCGTCTCTCTCTTCGTCGTACTCCAGGTAAAGCACGGCTCGGTGTATGACTGGAGTCCTTTCTCTATTCCCGTCGGGCCGGAACACGATCACGTCTCCATACTGTCCGTACTTTTCGTAACCGGTAGATCTGCCTTCTATATAGGTCGTTATATCATCTTTTTCCACCACTTGTACCATGACGATATCCCCAGCGTCTATGACGCCGATCTCGCTTCTCTCAGTATCACGGGACATACTGCCCGATTCTACCACCACTAGAGGAGGCCATCTACCTGTGTAAACATAAAGTGAACCCAGAACCAAGACTATTATGATAACGGAGATCAAGACATCTTTTCCGATGGAGATGATCTCTTCTTTTGTTTCTCTTTCCATGAATACCTTTTTTCCTTGATAGACCTTTACATCAAACTTGTTTTTATAGATTACTCAGCTTTAAGAGACATTGAGTCGGATGAATTAAAATATTGTCATCTAAGAGTATCCTTCGATCGTCACAAAAATAAATAAACTAGTTTTGTTCTTTCATTCCATGAACCGCCCGTCCGTAGACGAATACTTCATATCCATGGCCTACCTGGTTTCAGAGAGATCGACTTGTCTCAGAAGGAAAGTAGGTGCTGTGATGGTAAAAAATAAGCAGGTTTTGAGCACCGGTTATAACGGCGCCCCTAAAAATCTTCCTCATTGTGAAGAACTTGGAGGCTGCATGAGAAGAGGCGATATCCATCCACCTTATATGGATATATTCTTCGAACAGTACAAAGAGAACAAAGAATTAAACGAAAAGAACAGGAAAGAGATGTTGGAGGAGATAGATTTTTACCCTGAGAAAGGAAAAGGGGTCAAATCAGGCAGGAGACACGAGCTATGTCGCGCCGTTCATGCGGAGCAGAATGCGGTGATCCAGGCAGCTGTCTCAGGGGCTAGTATAAAAGGAAGTACCTTATACTGCACCACATACCCCTGTGTCGTCTGCACGAAGATGCTGATAAACTCTGAGATCAAAAAGATAATCTATGATGGAAAATACAAGGATCCTCTGTCAGAAAATATGTTAGCACAGAGTGAGATCGAAGTCAAGAAGTTTCAAGGGGAAAGAAGAGAGGTTCAAGAAACCATCTCTAAATACATGGAAAATAAATAATAAATAAAAAATCTTTGGTTTTTCTTTTTATTGGAAGTATTAGACCTACAGACTGATCACGTCTACAGGACAGATATCCACGCAGTTCCCACAGTCTATGCAGGTATCTTCGTTCACGACCGCAACGTCTTCAACGGTTATCGCATCGACTGGACATTCTTCTTCGCACTGACCGCAGGCTATACAGCCGTCTTCGTCTATCTTTACTACCATATTTACCACGGGTTTGAGGAAGCACGGTACGTATAAAAATTTTACTGCCGATTTTTTATTTTTCTACAGCGAAAGCGCATCTACCGGACAGATCTCTACACATTTGCCGATGTCTTCGCATTTTTCTTCATCCACTACTGCGACTTCCTCGACTTTTATCGCATCGACTGGACATTCTTCCTCACACATTCCGCAGGCTATACAGGTATCTTCATCTACTTTAACAACCATCATTATCACCTAGATGTGTAAATAACACCGTTCTTAGGGTGTAGAAAAAATCGAGATTACAATTTTCCTGTGCATTATTGAGAAAAGAGAAAGAAAATTTCTCCGAAAAGTCCTCATTCCTTTCGATATTCATGAACAGATAATTATGAGTTGG
>PWHU01000180.1 GCA_003555395.1 Thermoplasmata archaeon | reverse complement strand
CTACGTTTGGAGACGTAACGTCAGATGTGATAACGGTTACGGTAGAGCCAGCAGATGTGCACTACGTTATGATATATCCGGAGGAAGATCAGGTGATGATGTCAGGAGAAACTATAGACTTCGACGCCGAAGCTTACGACGAGTTCGATAATCTTGTTGAAGACAACGATGGTGAGTTCACATGGCAGAACACTGACGAGGAAGGCATATTCGACGAGACTGAAGCCGGCGAGTATGAAGTCACGGCTACGTATGAAGAGGTCACTTCTGACCTCGTAACTGTAACTGTAGAAGTGGAAACCGTTGGACCGATATTCGAACTTTCAGATCTTAGAACGGATCCAGAAGATCCGATCGTTGGAGAAGAAACCGTCTTCATGATTAACGTAAGCAATGTGGGAGATGAGACAGGCGAGCGTACTGTGGAATTCTATATAGATGGAGAAAGTATTGGAACCGATACTGTAGAAGTAAACCCCAACGAGACGAAAACTGCTTCCGTAACTTATACCCTCGAGGAAGAAGGCGATTATACTCTAGGCGTTGAGGGAGCAACTAAAGTCCTGACTGCTGTGTCTTTGGAAACTGAAACTACGGAGGATGATGTGGGAAACGACTTAACTATCTTCTTATTGCTAATAGTTATAATACTGATCTTCTTATTGATCGTAGCAGTCATACATATATTGGACATAAAAAGAATGATACTGAAAGTAAGAAAAAAAAGAAAGAAGCGGCACGGAAAAAAGAAATTGATAAGACCTAAAAAGTTGAAGAAGAAGTCGGATTAAGACGAAAAGGAAAAAGGATCGCTGGATGACAAAGAGTAGAATTATTTTGCTCATAGATTTAAAAATCAAAAGGGATGAACTAGACTATTTAAAATCCTATAAATACACTTTCTCATTTAGTTGGAAAACTATTATATACTCGTTCTTGACATAGTTTAAAAGTGCAACGGTGAAGGGGATGATAGGGATTAAGCATGAGTTGTCCTACCTGATGTTAGGACAGCAAGGAGGAAGGAATCGTATCAAGATACTGGAACTGCTAAAAGATAGACCGTACAATCTCAATCAATTGTCTACAGAACTCGATCTCAACTATCGAACTATCAAACATCATGTTGAGATATTGTTAGAGCATGATTTGATCAAAGTGTCAGGAGAGGGTTATGGAAAAGTGTACTTTTTAAGCCCCAAGCTAGAAGAAAATTATGAGATATTGGAAGAGATGAAGAAAAAATATGAAACATTATCAAAACCACCAAAACTTTATGAGAAAGTCGTAAAACAAACACACGAAGGCATCATAATCTTAGATGAAGATAAGGATGTCATATTCCTCAACAAGAGTGCTGAGAAGATAACAGGGTACGAAGACGAAGAACTTTTGGGTAAGAACATAAACGAATTGATAGGGCCGGATATCCAACAAAGCTTTGAACAAGTATTGAGCACTGAAGATTACACCAAAGAAGTGATGCGATTGAAAACGAAATCCGGAGAAAAAAAAACTGTCTCGATCACATTGGATCATCTTACTTTCAATAGTGGAGAAGAGAAAATATATTCTATCCTCATGAGAGATATCACTGAACAGACAAACCAAAAAGAGATATTGGATGTTCTGATAGAGAATTCGGAGATCATGATGGCATATATGGATTCAGAATTTGATATACTGTATGCGAATTCAGCGTACGCGGAAAAGACTGACCACACCTTAGAGGAGCTAATAGGAAAGAATCATTTCGAATTGTTTCCTAACGAAAAAATCAAGGAGCTCTTCGAAGACGTGGTAGAAGATGGTGGAAAGAGAACCGTCATAAATCGATCTTTATTTTCTTCAGATAGTTCTGAACAGGATGTCGAGCAGAGAGAAGGAAATTGGATAATAGAGCCCCTTCAAGACAGCGAGGACAAGGTTAAAGGTCTAATTCTGTCGCAATGGGAACGGTCATAATCTAGTCATACCTCAAAAGAAAAAGATTGATACTTTTTGGTTAATTCACTCCTTCGTTTATCTGGCATCAACAAAATCATTAACTTATGACTTATAAAAAAAGGCATATAAATCACTTGTTTTATGTGAAATCTTATCAAGCTATAAATGGTTAAAATAAAGATTTATAAGATATATGTGCTGAATTTTTACTTCAATAAGGAACGATTTGTCACCGTCTTTGAAGAAATATTATTTATATAATTAAACAATCTTTATCCTACGGAGACTCGGTTGGGTGAATGATGAATCTAACATATCTCAGTAATTTAACCTCTGATTTGAATCGAGCCTGAATACGGTTAAGGCGATGAGAATAGGATCAGAGGGATCAGCTCAAGGTCTAATTCTGTTTTGGAAAAACGAAGATATCTACCATCGGTTACGGGGTTCAAACATTTACCCTATCAAAGAGTCTAAGGGGGGATATTATTAATTTAAGCAACTTAAAGAAAAAATCAAGATATAAAAAGATGATCGCTAGAAAAGAAAAGATATGTAAGGGTCTTGACGTAACGGCCTTTGAGAGATCAGAAGATCCTTTAGAGATCATGACCGACTTTGACCATGATGAATTAAGAGGGGTGGAGAAATGAGCATAGCTGGAGTTAAACAAGATCTATCCTATCTGATGTTGGGTAGACAGGGAGGAAAAAATCGGATCAAGATATTAGAGATGCTCAAAGACAGGCCGTACAATCTCAATCAATTAGCTAACGAATTGGAACTCAATTATCGAACGGTCAAACATCATATCGATATACTATTGGACTATGATCTCGTCACTTCATCGGGAGAGGGTTATGGAAAAGTGTACTTCTTAAGCCCTAGGTTGGAAAAGAATTATCAGATGTTAGAGGATATAGAGATAAAACTCGATACGATTTCAAAGTCGCCAAAACTTTATGAGAAAGTCGTAAAACAAACACACGAAGGCATCATAATCTTAGATGAACACAAGGATATCATCTTCATAAATAAGAGCGCCCAAGAGATAACGGGATACGAAGACAAAGAACTGCTGGGAAGGAATATAGATGTATTGATTGAATCTGATATACAGAGAAGCCTTGAAAAAGTATTGATCTCTGACGAGTACGTCGAAAAAGTGATGCGATTGAAAACGAAATCCGGAGAAAAAAGAACAATCTCGACTACATTGGATTATTTCTCATATGAAGATAAAGAACAAAAAATCTATTGTATCCTCATGAGGGATATCACCGAAAAGACAAAACAAAAAGATATATTGGATGCCCTTATGAAAAATTCAGAGGTCAGGCTGGCCTATTTAAATACCGCCTTTGATATACTATACGTAAATTCAGCCTACGCCAAGATGACCGATCATACATTGGGAGAATTGATAGGAAAGAATCACTTCAAGTTGTTCCCTGACAAGAAGAACGAGGAGATCTTCAAGGAAGTGGTGGAAAAGGGAGAAAAAAGTTCTATCATGAACAGACCTTTATTCTCTCTAGACGGTTCAGAGAGTGAAGGGACCTATTGGACTCTAGATCCGGTCAAGAGTTCTAAAGGAGAAGTCAAAGGTCTTATACTGTCACAGTGGAAAAACCATGACCTGTCCTCTGAAGAAAAAGACAGAGATACGGAAGTGTAGGATCAAAAGAGAATCATAGCTGATTAAAAATGTAATCTATATCCTGTATATTTGTAAACGTTTTTGAAGAAAGGTTATTTACTAATAAGTACAATATAATATTTACAAAGCCTTGTGAGGAGGGAGGGTAAATAAAAAACCTATCACAAGGCTTCTTAGGGGGGATGATATGAGTGTAAATACAGAAGAGATGATATCGAGACCTAAAGAGCTGATAATAATAAGAGAAAAAGGAAAGAGATATGAGTATTTTAAAAAACTAAAGGCAGCTCTGATATCAGAGTTGGACTTCCAATTAGATCTTGCCTCAAGAGCTTTCCGTGAATTGGAGAAAAACATCGAAGAAAACGATGAATTGAAGACTTGGTACTCAGCACACATGTTTCTATTCACATCAAGATGTATCTGGGATTTATTAGAAAAAATAAAAAAATTGCTTGAAGAACATTCTGACTATATAGAATCAGAAGACCTAAAAAGCCTTTCGAAAATATTTCCTTATCTAGAGTTTAGAAACAGCGACGCGAATGAAAATCATGCTGAAGAATTAGAAAGATGGGTTTTAGACCCGGAGAACGATCGTATAATCGAGAATCATATATATCGAAAGAAATCGGGTATTGCTATAGATGTGAAACAAGTATTACGGCACTTCGATCCCGAAACATATGAGATGACCTTCAAAGATAAAACTTACGATCTTAAAGAACAGCACGAAGAGATCCAAGAGATCAAGCAATACGTTGAAGATATCTATAAAGAAAATTTTTGGAGTCTGTGAGTATCAGAGTCAAGATGTTTGAAGTAAAAACTGGAGTTGGGATCTGATCCCAAAGTATAGTTTCGAATATATAGGGGGATAGCGGGGTTTTCACTCCGTTCGTAATTCCATAATTAAGAGGGGGGTAAATATGAAGGACATCACGGCGGAAGTTTCCGCCTCAAATAAAGAGGCATTTGCGGATCCATCCGTATATGAAGATAATCTCTTCGCTAGTCTACTATTCAAGCCGAAGGATGAAGCTGATCCTGTGGTCGGCATCCCGGCGCATAACGAAGAAAAGACAATCGCTAGTGTAGTATTAAAGGCGAGGAGACATGTCAATGACGTTATCGTTGTAGATGATGGTAGTTCAGATGAGACCGCTCAGCTTGCGCAAGAGGCTGGTGCCAAGGTGATAAGACACGATGATAACAAAGGCTATGGCGCTTCTCTGCGCACGTTGATCCATTATGCCCGTGATAATAATAGGGGTCCTCTTGTATTACTAGATGGAGACGGCCAGCATCCTGTACACGAGATACCCTCACTGCTTCAAGAGGTTTTACTCGGAGAAGCGGACATGGCGATCGGCTCTCGTTTTCTTCACGAGGAGGACAAAGATGACGTTCCAATATACCGAAGGTTTGGCATCAAGTTTCTAACACGGTTAAGTGCTAATAGGATCGTTATCAAGGATTCAAAGGGAGAAGTAAAAAAGCTCACAGATGGCCAATCCGGCTTTCGTGCATTTTCCAGGAAGGCTTTAGAAGAAGTTAACCCGAAGGAGATGGGGATGGGAGCTTCCGCGGAGATATTGATGGAGGCAAAGGACGCAAATTTGAATATCCAAGAAGTCCCTATCTCGGTCAGCTATGAGGGAGATACATCTTCAGAAAACCCTATAAAACACGGGCTCGGAGTTATCGGCAGTATCATAAGGTATACTGAGACCAAACACAGTCTACTATCCTTTGGAGTTCCCGGTTTGATAGCCTTTTTACTGGGTATATACATGGGGATACGGACAGTTCTGATCTACAATGATCTAGGATATTGGCCGGTAGGACACGTTTTTGCAACGGTTTTACTCTTCTTCGGAGGGATGGCCGCCGGTATGACGGGTTTGATACTCCATGCCATAATAAATGCCCACCGACGTGGGTATGATTGATTCCTAGGGATAGCGGTTGGCAGTAAAAAGAAAACGGTAATAATGATGTGAATAACATGATTTTAGAGCCCCTAAAAAAGATGAATACAGTAGTTGGTATCCCAGCTTATAACGAAGAGAACACTATCGCTAGTATAGTTTTGAAGGCCAAGAGATACACGGACGAAGTGATCGTGGTAGACGACGGTAGTTCAGACGAGACCGCCGAACTTGCAGAAGAGGCAGGGGCTAAGGTGATAAAGCATGGGAAAAATAAGGGCTATGGGGCTTCTCTGCGCACATTGATACTTTACGTCCGTGATAAGAAGAACGGACCTCTTGTGATAATCGATGCAGACGCACAGCATCCGGTAAACAAGATCCCGGATCTACTTGAGAAGATCTTGAACGGCGAAGCTGACATCACCATAGGCTCAAGGTTTCTAAACAAGGAAGATAAAAAAGACATCCCCATGTACAGGCGCTTCGGGATAAAGGTGCTTACATGGTTGAGTACGAACAGAGTCGTTATCACCATGCCCGATGGAAGCGTGAAAAAAATAACGGACGGTCAATCCGGTTTTCGTGCATTTTCTAGAAAAGCTTTAGAAAAGATCGATCTGAGAGAACCGGGCATGGGTGCTTCTGCCGAGATCTTGATGGAGGCGAAAAGCTCTAAGTTGAAGATACAAGAAGTTCCGATAACCGTTAGTTATGAAGGAAAAACCTCTTCTGAAAGACCTCTTACCCATGGACTCGGTGTCATCGGCAGTATGATAAGATACGTAGAGACCAAACACAGTCTACTATCCTTTGGAGTTCCGGGTTTAGCAGCCTTTTTACTGGGTATATACATGGGGATACGGACAGTTCTGATATACAACGATATAGGATATTGGCCCATAGGACACGTTTTCGCAACGGTTTTACTTTTCTTTGGAGGGATGGCCGCCGGTATGACAGGTTTGATACTCCACGCGATAATAAACGCTCACAGGCGTGGATATGATTGAATCATACCGTGTCTTAACGAATTTACAAAAAGGAGGGAAATTATGAAGATAAACGTTTTAGGTTTGGGTTATATAGGATTGCCGACGGCACTTTTACTGGCTAAGGCAGGTCATGAAATCGTTGGTGTAGATATAGACGAAGAAAAACTGAAAATATTGAAGAAAGGAGAGCTACCTTTTAAAGAACCGGGTTTAGAGGAACTGTACCATGAGGCAAAAAATAATTTTACGCTGAGAACATCTCCGGAGAAGAGCGATGTCTTTATAATCGCGGTCCCTACACCTTTAGACAGAACTATCGATGTCGCCGATCTGAGTTCCGTGAAACAGGCAGCTGACATGATATATCCTGTTCTAAGGAAAGATGATCTCGTCGTGTTAGAATCGACAGTACCTCCCGGAACTTCAAAAAATCTCGTACTGCCTATTCTAAAGAAAAGCGGTTTGGATGAGACCGAATTCCATCTTGTACATTCGCCCGAAAGAGCGATACCGGGAAACACGTTGAACGAGATGAGGTATAATGACAGGATAATAGGTGGTTTGGACAAAAAGGCTACAAACAAGGCGAAGGAGGTGTATTCTACTTTCAGCGAGGGGGAAATATTTGAAACTGACGTAAAAACCGCTGAGATGGTAAAACTGATGGAGAACACCTTCCGGGACGTTAACATAGCCTTGGCAAATGAATTTTCACGGATATCTGAAGACTCAGGGATCGATGTGTGGGAAGCTATAGATCTAGCTAATAACCATCCTAGAGTGGATATACTTCATCCAGGTCCTGGGGTGGGAGGTCATTGTATCTCCGTTGATCCGTTGTTCTTAACTGCTAACTCGACGACGAGTAAGATGATAAATCTAGCGAGAGAGATAAACGATTCGATGCCTAATTTTGTCTTATCTCTCGTCAGAAAAAAAACAGCAGGGATAGAAAGACCTACCATATCTATTTTCGGCGTCGCCTATAAAGGTAATGTAGACGATACTAGAGAAACACCTTCGAAGAAGATCATCAAGCTAGCTAACAATGAAGGCTATCGGGTAAAATGTTATGATCCTCACGTGAAGGATTTTGACTACGAGCTATATGATCTTGAGGAATCGGTCAGAGAAAGCGATTGTATATTGATAGTAACTGATCATGATGAATTTAAAGAGATAGACCCCAAAAATTTAGAGATGAGAAATAAGAATATGATCGACAGTAGAAATATGATCGATAAGGACCTGTGGATCGAGGCCGGCTTCGACGTCAAGATAATGGGTGACGATGCAGAATACACGGGTTATTAAAATGAGCAAATTACTGATAATAACGAACAATTTTCCTCCAGAAAAATCGGGGAATGCTTCTAGGATATATGACTTAGCTAAAAATTTAATAAAATTAGATTCTGAAGTGACAGTGATATGTCCTCATCCAACTATACCTATAGGAAATTTTGAGAGGAGGGGGAAACGAAAAACTGAAGAGGAAATAGATGGTATAGCCGTCAACAAGATATGGACGTGGCAGCCCCGTGATAAAGACCCGAGTTTTTTGAGCAGGATGGCCTATTATTTGCTTTTTCCTCTACATTCACTTATCTACGTGCTCAAATTTAGAGACGAATATGATGTCATCCTGACCACGTCGCCACCGCTGTTCGTACACCTACCCGGCCTCTTCGCAAAAAAGCTGCTCGACAAAAGATGGGTGCTAGATATAAGGGACCTATGGATAGATGCATCTGCGGGTTTAGGTTTCGTTAAAGACGATTCTCTGTTGAAAAAACTCAGTGAAATATTCGAGAGAACCTGTTTGAATCTCTCTGACCTTGTATCGATAACGACTTTAAAGATGGAAGAAAAATTAGGATCTAAGTATCGTTTAAAGGAAGATGCCGATTTTCTATTTTTGCCCAACGGCGTTGACATGGAAACCTTCTTTCCACGGGATGTCAAAAAACAGGACCAGATAATATACGCGGGCTTGTTGGGACACGCCCAGGATATGGTGAGTCCTATACTAGCTATGGAGAAGATCGGAGATGAATATGGTTTTGTTCTAAAGATAATCGGTGATGGTGACAAAAAGGAGGAACTAGAAAGATTGGTAGGATCTAGGGGTTTAGAAGATTTCGTTAAGTTCGAAGGACTTGTACCAAGAGAGAAAATACCGGAATACCTCTCTAGATCTAAGATAGGCATAGCACCAATCAAGGGTATCGAAAGTTTAGATTACGCTGTACCTTCCAAGATATTCGAGTATATGGCCTGTGAACTCCCGTACATATCGTCCGGCCTAGGAGAGGTCGAAAGGTTGACGGAAGGATCCGGTGCAGGGCTGGTCGCGAAAAACGATCCAGGATCTTTTGTGGAGAAGCTGACTTATCTTCTAGAGGACGAAAAACGTTTCCGAGAGATGGGGCGAAAAGGTAGAAAATTTGTCCAAAATAATTTCGATAGAAAAAAGATAGCTATGAGATTGAAGGATGCAATAGAGGGAAGGAGATGAACTTAAGATCAACGGTAGATAGACTGGACTCTAAGATAGGGAAATACATTATCGAAGAAGATAGAGGAACTTATCTTTACGATCCTTACTTCGGTATAACAAGGAACAGAGTCAATGCTGAATACTGTAAAGGTTTGATTAGATTGGAGAGGAAAGACGAAGTGGTGAATAAGATCGTCGACTTCCTGATAAAAGCGCAGAATCACGACGGTTCTTGGAACGAGATACATCCTTATTACGATGAACCTTCTTCCTTGGTGACCTCTATCGTTGGAGATGCGCTGATAGAATTTTACGTTAGAAATAACGAAAAGCGGATTAAAAAATCCGTTGAAAGGGCTACTAAGTATGTGCTGTCTTGTGAGAGAGCTCCTGGATATTTTATAAAATCTAGAAATTTTCGACAGGATCATCTCAATGTGGATGCGACTTGTGCTGATTTTCTTTCTTCATACGCACGCCATTTCTCCGATCGGGAGGCAAAGATAGCCGCTGGCAGGGCTGTGAAACATATAAGGGATCATCAATTTGAAAACGGAGTCCTTCCCTATCGCGTTGGTGATCAAGGCGAAAACGGATTCATGAAAGTACCCTGTATACACTATCAGGGAGTGACGGCATATTATCTGTATAAAACGTTGGAGGATCTAGAGACCGAGGAGCAGGATTGGTTAAAAAGAGCAGTAGATTGGCTCGCTGAAGTACAAAAAAGAGAGGGGAGATTTGACTGGTCTAAAAGCAGCTTGATGTTCGCCTATCGATTGACAGGAGCCTATGCATTTGCATATTCGTCTTATGCTCAAAGCAGAGAAGACAAATATTTTGATAGATCTATTCGTTGTTTAGATATCCTAAACGAACACATCTATGACCTGGTCCTGAGATGGGAAAAGAGCACCACATCAGATATATTTCCATCTTTTGTCTCGGTGATAAAAAGTTCCAACAGGAGAAACGATAGTATTGTCGATTTCCTGCACAAAACCGGCTATGGCTATTACAGGGAATTTTCTAGAAGAAGGTTCACTCAAAATCCAGGTGATGATAAACTGTTTGAAAAAATAAACGACGTGCTATCCTTGAACAGCTCGACCATAGAACCTTCTAGAAATTATCCCGACCTTTTCATGACTACAGAATGTTTCGATTGTCTTTCATTTTCTTATGTTAGATCAAGATGATAGTTCAGGAGTGTTAGATATGATCGATGATAAAATAACCATCGCCTATGCCTACGGCCCTCAAAATGCAGGGGATTTTTCACTCAATCTGGGTACCATAAGTCTTCTCTCGGAGATATATGATAAAAAAAATTTTTACATGATATCCAGGTTTGGAGAGGATTCCCCTGATTTTAAAGAATCAAAAAAGATGTTGACAAAATACGAACCCGATGTTTCTCTAATTCCGTGTTTTTTTGATGTGGATAGGTACCGCCAAACTAGATTTCAAAGGTCGTTGAATATGGGTAAAGCCGCTGCTGAATATATACATTATACAAAGATGCCCGGGGCGGGTATAAACAGTGATTCTCCGGCCATAAAAGCTATAAACGAATCAGAATTTGTTTTCTGCAACAGTGGAAACCTATTTTATTGGAACGAATACAGGAGAGATCTCGCATACCTGTACGGTATCGTGTTTCCCTTTAAGTACGCCCAGAGGATCGAAAAACCATATGGTTTTCTACCTCAATCTATAGGCGATATCCAGGGCCTCGGAAAACTGCTGATGAAGGATTTATTTGAGAAGGCGCAGTTTTTTACCTTTCGAGAACCTATCTCAAAGGAAAAATTTTTAGAGACCTTTGGTGAAGAACATCCCGTCTTTTTAGACACTGCGTTCTTCATAGATTCATTTGAACACGACATAGCTAAAGAGATTTTAGATGAAGTAGATCTGGATGAAAATAATTTTATTTCTATCACGATAAGGACCGCTAAACTAGGCGATGTCGGATCATTAGAAGAAGAAAAACAGAGTGATATCATACAAAAATTACAGAAGTTGATTGATCACAACCTATCAGAATACGATCATGATGTGCTGTTAGTCTGTCAAACAAAAAAAGATCGAGATAGCACACGATTGTTGAAATCGATTTACGAAGATGAACACAGAGTCAAGATCATCGAAGAATACGACCCTGTTGTTTTAAGAAGTATATATCGCCATAGTATTTTTCTAATAGCTATGAGACTTCATTCGGCAATATTTTCTCTCTCTGCAGGTACACCGGTGATCGGATTGTACAAAGAGGAATGGGGACCTAAGATGCCCGGTACATTGAAACTATTAGATCTCGAAGACAGCGTATTTGAAATTTCATCATTCAACTTAGAGGACATATATGCGCAAGTAGATACGATGATAGAGGAAAACGAGAAATTGAGGGAAAAAATATTTAAAAATATCAAAAAAATAAAAAGGGAGTTGGTGGATTATCTCAAGCAATAAATTTTACACAGCCGAGAAGGTGATCACATTCATCGGTGCCGTTTCTCCTCCCGTTACAGGACCAGGAGTAAAACATTCTATTTTCATTGAAGCTTTGGAAAATAAAGGTGTCGGAGTCAAAATTATAAATTTATTAGGTTCTAAAATAACTTTCTTAAAGGACCTGATCCATTTACCTAAAAAGAAGAACAACATAATCTTAGGAGCATCGTCCAAACTAAGATTGTTATTGATACCGTATCTTTATTTTATATCAAAACTGAACGGTAGTAGGATCATCTTATTACCTGTAGGAGGAAAGATGGTCGATGAGTTTAAGGATTTACCCTCTTTTTTATTAAGTTTATATATAAGATTTTTAAAACAACTTGATCATATCTACATAGAATCTAAGCAGTTGAGAGATTCGTTACAAGATATGCTGGGAGAAAACAGTATGGTTGATTATCTGCCAAATTTCAAAGTTAGACCGAAGGAAAAAGTGGAACATAATTCTACAAAAAATTTCAGTTTGGTTTATTTAGGAAGGATTAAAAAAACCAAAGGAGTTGATGATATAATCGACGCCTTTGATATACTTAAAGATGAAAATTTAGACTTAGAATTACACTTTTATGGCACATTTCTCAAAGATGATGATTTTAAAAAGAAATTTATAAGAAAGATCGAAGAAAGGGAGAATATCACTCATCACGGTTATTTAGGTGATGAAGAATTGATAGAAACATTGAGTGGATACGATGTGTTTGTTTTTCCCACGTATCATGAAGGAGAATGTTTTCCTGGAGTGCTTCTTGATGCATTTTTTTCAGGCCTACCTGTGATCGCTAGTGATTGGAGATTTAATGCAGAAATAGTCCAAGAGGGGAAGAATGGACTTTTATGCAAGCCTAGAGATCCGTACGATCTCGCCGACAAAATAAAAACTCTATACGATGATGAAGAGCTTCTAAAAGAGATATCACAGAACGCATATGATATGTCGAAGAAATACGATGTAGAGAAGGTTATAGAAGGATTCTTGGAAGACCTGGAAGAATTTGGGTGGTTTTCCGCTTGATATCTTAATTGTTTTTGGTGATCATTTTGAAGATACTAATATTGACCAGATATGATATGGAATATAATCCATTCATCACTAAGATCTGTAGATGGTTTTCTAAAGAATCTAGTGAAGTATATCTATTGACATCTGACTCGTCTTATTTTTTCTCAGACCAAAAAGAAGGACCTCGAGAACCCAGATTTGAATACACTATCATGAACAGGATATCGAATAGATTGGGTATGGAAAGGGACCTTTCGTTTTTTGGCTACTTGTGTAGGGCCCTTACAGAAGGAAAGAAATTTGATCCGGATCTTATCTTTTATATTGGATACTTTGCTTATTTTAATTCCTTCGTAGCCAACTTCGTTTCGAAGATCTTAAACGTTCCATGCGTTGGAGACTGGATCGGAACCGATCTTTTACAGGGTGATGATCTTTTTGAAAAACATTTGAAAAGGTATTTTTTGAGAGCTAACACACTTAATCTGGTTCAATCGCGGCATATGAAGAAGAAGGTTGATGACTTGGCCGATACGGCCAAGGTTGCCATCTCACCGGATAAGGGTATCGATTTGAATTTATTTAGGCCTAGAAAAGGTAACATAGACCATGAAAATCTAGAAAAGAACGTCAAAATATTGTACGTAGGTAGATTGAACGAGATCAAAGGATTGGATTATCTTGTTAAGTCTTTTAAAGAAATAAATCAAAATTATCCCAGATCTAGATTACAACTCGTAGGCGACGGACCTACAAAAGATGATTTGAAAAGAGAGATAGATGATCTAGGAGTTAACGACTCTGTAGAGTTCAAAGGTCATGTTGAATATGAAGAACTACCTGATCATTATGTTTCGGCCGACATATTTATACTTCCAAGTATCTCGGAAGGTTTATCGAATGTTTTGATGGAGGCTATGGCCTGCGGTTTGCCCGTGGTCGCAACCGACGTCGGCGGCAACAGAGAGTTGATAAAGGAAGAAAAGGGCGGCTATCTCGTCGCCCCCCAAAGTTCTTCAGAACTGGTTGAACGGATAGAGAAATTGATAGAGAACCCAGAGTTAAGAGAAGAGATGGGATATTTTAACAGAAGATATGTTGAAAGATATGAGCAGGAAAAGATATTGAGAGAAAAATCAGAACTTCTTGAAAATCTTTTAGATGATCACTTAAAAGAAGAGGGTTAAGTATGGGGAGAAAAGATGAAAATACGTATGGAAAAAGATCAAAATTGTTTTTGATCTTTCTATTCTCTCTTCTGTTGACACTTATATTAGTTATTATAGCTAGAACACCATCTGCACATGATTATGAGCTCGATATCTATAGTGCCTATCCATGGTATTTTTGGGCATTGATTTTTAACACCTCGGCCTTAGGCTGCGTTCTTATTTTATGGTCACGCTCTAAAGAGCTGATCACCTATGGCTATATATTCATAGTCATAACGAATGTGGTCCTATTGGGCCTACAATTCTTCAGAGGATACTTTTTTTACGGAGGAGGAGACGCCTTCACGCATGTTGGATACGTAAAAGATATCCTGAGGTCTGGACATATATCATCATACAACTTTTATCCCTTTCAACACCTTTTGGTAATCGATTTGAATCTAGCCACTTCTCTATCGATAGAGATCTCTTATATGATATTGACCATAATATTCTATGTACTTTTTGTAGTATCTCTGTATGTATTTCTAAGAAGATATACACTTCCAAAATTCAGATATTGTTTAGTGTTTGGGACCTTGTTGATATTTGGAACAACATATACTAGTCCGTTACCCAACATCCTATCTTTTCTCTTTTTCCCCTTGGTTTTATTTTTACTAGTCAAACTCACAGAGAGTCCGTATAAATTAAGACTGAATATCCTGTTGTTTATAGTTGTCCTATCGGTCATTTTTTTTCACCCTATAACTTCATTATACCTTTTAGGCATATTGGTACTCTTTAGATTAACGAATACGATAACCTTTGAAATCTGGAACAAACGTTATAGTCTGGATTATTTGGATATCACAATATTCTCATCCACGGCGGCATGGATGTCATGGCACTTGGGATTTTCATCGATCCGTCGAGGTATCAATAGGACTTTATATTCGATATTATTTGATCCATCTCTTAATCCCAGGGCCGAAGATTACACTCAAACATTGGGGATGTTCGATATACATGTTTTAGATATACTCAGAAAATTTATTTTTGATTTTGGAATAGTCACGATCCTCTGTTTGGTGATCATAGGATATTTTATATACATGAGCTGCCGAAAGGGAAAGGTGAGCAGGTTTTTAAAGCAGAGAGAAGTCTTATTTTTGGGTGTATCCACCTTCATTTTTGTAGCGTGGTCTACGGTAAACTTCTTCGCTGACTTTGTAAGTTTCACCCGGGTTTTCAAGTTAGTGATACTATTTTCCTTCATCTTAATCGGCTTCATATTCAGTTTCAACACGACTTTTCAAGTCAATTATGATATAAAAAACAAAAATATACATTATGGTGTCCTATCACTACTAGTCGTATTCATATTGGTCATATCCGTCCTTGGAGTATATCCGTCTCCTATCTCTTTCAGTAGTAATAGACAAGTCACTCAACAAGAAAACCAGGGGATGAACTGGTTCTTCGAAGTGCAAAACGATGAAAGGAGGATATGGGAGGAAGGAATAAGGCAACATAGATGGGCAGATTTCGTACACGGTAGAGAAGGTGAAGACAGGCCAGGTAACATAAGAAGAGAGCCAAATGTAAAAGATCATTTCGGTTACGCAGAACATGAAAGGATGGGAGAAAATTATTCAGGTTATTTCATCAAAACAGAGATCCATATCATAACATATAGGGAAATATTCCTCGATTATAAAGAATACTGGAGATTTGATGAATCGAGTTATAAACGTTTCTCAGAAGACGACTCTGTAAACAAGATATATGACAGCGGATTTTTCACCTGTTATGATATAGAGGAGGTAGAATAGCGATGAGAGAATTATACGTCAGTTTTACTCCCTATCATATATTGTTGAATTCCAGCATAGCATCTAGGAGGAGTTTAACCGCCGATAAAGAGATGATCATAATTGAAGACTTTTCTGACGCTGAAAAGATGCTAAACGGCTTGAAAGGATGGAAAGATAACCCGTTCAAAGAACATATCATGATAAAAGGTATTTTTTCGGTAGATGAAATACCCGAAAAGTCGATTTTTAACGTGTTTAGGAGTGATTCAGTGGTCAACGTGTTGAAAGAAGGTATAGATAGCCTAGATGATAGATATGGAGACGCACAAATCGACAAGGTATTTACTTGCAACGACGGTAGACCTCATTCACAATTTTTGGAATACAAATGCAAGAAGAAAAGAGGTCATAATATATATGTGGAAGACGGTTCCTCCGTATATAATGATTTTGTTGGTCCAATACTTCCTCTTTACGAATCTATATTTTATAATCTGTATTATGGTAGATGGTATGAAAAAACAAGGGTATTGGGAAATTACAGATACACTGATGAAATCAGAGCGTTCAGACCTGATCTCGTAAGACCGGAACTAAGGGACAAGAAGATCGAAACCATCGATATGGAAGGTTTTACCGATCTAAAGAAAACTGGACTCACTGAAAAGATATTGGATGAATTCAGTGTAAAATTACAGACTGATTACGATAACATGATCTTGTTTCTCCCTCATTCGGAATTAATAAGGAAGAGAAACCTACTGCCCTTGTATCAAAAGATCGTTTCTAAAGTTCGCGAGGACGATAAAAAGATACTCTTAAAATATCATCCTAGGGAAAAAGATCATTATTTGAGTGAACAGAGCGATGGTATCTTTAGTTTACCTCAATCTCTACCTTCCGAACTATTGTTATTGCACATGATAGAAAAACCTCCTCTGATCATAGGAGATATCTCCACGTGTCTGTTGACTTCTAAATTCCTGAGAGAGGATTTCAAAGTGATCTCTTTGATAAATATCATCGGTATGGAGTCGGAAAATTTGAAAAGAGCATTTAAAAAAATCGGGGTCCTTATGCCAAACACTCATTCCGAGCTTGAAGTTATCTTGAAAGAAATTTGATCTAGGTCACCATATTTTTTAGAAATCTGATCTCTTTCCTTTCGATACCGCCTATCGAAAATAAAACTGAGAAATATATGATGATCCCAAGTGACATAAGTACGAAGATGTTCGTCAATATGTGTTGTCTTATCAGAAAAATAGATAAGGCCATTATTGATGAAGAAAGAATCATCTTTCCGTAGGAGCCAAAATCAAAATCCAATTTTATGTCATCCTCATCTGCCAAGGAAAAGTAAAGAGTTAAAGCTGTGGCGATAGAGTAAGCTGCTACAGTAGTGATAGCGGCTCCTATTATCCCTAGCATAGGTATGAGTATCAGATTCGCTCCAAAATTCACTATACCGGCGATGGTCCATTTTATACCTATGATCTTAGTTCTTTTCTTTATGACCAAAATTTGGCTGAATAGTACCCCTACACCATAGATCAGGCCCGTAAAAGCGGAATATACCGCTATTATACCTCCTTCAGAAGCGATCACGGTGTCTCCCGTCAATAGCTGCACAATGGGTTCATATAAAAGCAGTATTCCAAAGAAAAAAGGTATCGACATCGTAAAAAAATATTTCAGAGATAGTGCCAAGACCTGCTCCATTTCTTTTATGTTGCCCTTTTCGTAATATTCCGATAGGGTGGGGGGCAAGACCAAGCCGTATATACTCGCGATCATGAAGGGAACGAGATGCCCTATAGAATAGCCAGGATGATAATAACCTACATACGTTGCGCTCAGGAATATACCTATGAGATATCTATCACTGGTCGACACTACCCAATGAGAAAGATTTGAAGGGATCGTCGGCACTCCAAAACTCAGATATTCTTTTGTTCTAGATAATTCGGGAAAAGAGAACTTTAATCTTCTAGATAACAGGAACAACAGGATCAGAAATAAAATCCCTCGCACGATAAGTATGCTTAGAAGCGCACCGATCAACCCATAACCCAATATGACTAATGAGGCGGCGAGTGCGATCTCACCGATTTCGTAACCTATATTAAAAACAGAGAACTTTTTCATCTCTCTGAAAGCTCTGAAAACATTCATCATCAGATTGTTAGAACTGTATACGAAGATGATCAGTGCCACAATTCTGACAACCAATATTTCTCCTTCGAAGATAGCGTCGGCTAAAAGACCCGGAAAAAATAATAAAAAGATCGAAACTATCGCCGATGCTATAAGAACAAGAAATGAGATAGAGTAAAAATCTTTGCTTATCTCAGAGATATTATCTCTTGATGGAAATATCCTTGTCATGGAATACGGAAGACCTAAAACCATCAGAGGAAGAAGGATGCTCATGGTGGCTATAGCCTGCACCCATAAACCATATCCCTCTGCGCCTAAATAACGCGTCAGGATGGGTAATAAAATGATACCTTTAGCACTGATGATGATCTTCGATATCCCGATCACACCCATGTCCCCTACGACTCGCCTTATACTCATGGATACACCCTTAAAACTTTACCAATGCACGAATAAGCGTTAGTATAAGAGCTTCCTATTAATTAAATTTTACC
Source organism: Thermoplasmata archaeon (assembly GCA_003555395.1). GTDB lineage: Archaea > Thermoplasmatota > Thermoplasmata > Halarchaeoplasmatales > Halarchaeoplasmataceae > Natronoplasma. The sequence continues at coordinate 6,208 of PWHU01000180.1, read as the reverse complement.
TGAAAAAAAAATAGAAGTAAAAGGACGTGAAAATATGGAAAGCGATATCCGGGGAGATAAGATACTGATCTTAGGGACGTCTAATCCTCAATTAGACGCAATCAGATATTGTCAGAAAAAAGGATTGACAGTTCATGCCTGTGGTCATAAGAGGATCGGCAAAGGAGTCGATGCTGCAGATAGATTCGACCTGATAGATATCAAGAATGAAGACGAGGTCCTGCGATATTGTGAGATGAACGATATCGATTATGTTTATTCTGTTGGTGTTGAAGTTGCGGTCCCTACAGCAAATCACGTCTCAAAAAAATTGGGATTACCCTACTTTATAGAACCCGAAAATACCGATCTTTCAAAGGATAAAACCGTCTGGCGAAGAAGGTTGGGGATAGATTTTTCCGGAAATGTGAAGTTCAGAGGGATGAAAAGCAAAGAAGAGCTTTCTTCTTGGGATCGTTATCCTGCGATCATGAAGCCTTCCGACGGTCAAGGACAAAGAGGTGTTAGACTAGTCGCCGGTCGAGAAGAGGCGATGGCCTATTTTAGCGAAGTAGCTAAATTCTCCTCTACGGGTAAGATGATGATCGAAGAGTACGTCTCAGGACCTGAATTGTCGATAAACGCATTCGTTATGGACGGCGAGATCGTACATTTTCAAGAGACTGACCGGATATCTTTCGATGAATATCCTGGAGGCATAATCAAGGAACACCATATACCTTCAAAGTATCTGTCTAAGGAAGAAAAGCTGAGAAGAGAGACCTTCGATATGGTACAAGAAGCCGTAGATAAATTATCCATGGATAACGGACCCGTTTATGTTCAACTCAAATTAGAGGAGGAAAAAAGGCCGAAACTGATAGAGATCACACCAAGGTTGGACGGCTGTCATCTTTGGAGACTGATAAAATATCACTCAGGAGCTGATATCTTGGATGCTACATTTAGATCGTTGTTTGGACAAAAAGAAAAGGCGGAGGAAGCTCTGAGGGAAAATGATAAAAGAGGAAGATTCAAACTTGAATTCATGATGGAGAAGCCGGATAAAACCGTAGATAAAGAAAAATACGATCTAGATGATCCATCATACATTGAGTGGTACTATGATCAGGGAGACGAGATAAGAGAGGTGAATGGATTTATAGAGAAGATCGGTTATCGTATAATTATAGTGTAAGACACCGAAAAAATCACTAAAAGTTGTGTCTTTGACTATAATATGTGAAAATATGAATCTGGAGGTAGTAGATGAGAACTGAGAAGGTAACAGCTGTTATAGTCCAGGCGAGGATGGGGTCTACCAGGCTGCCCGGAAAAGTGGATATGGAACTTGCGGGAAAACCTATGTTGAGTCATGTCATAGAACGGCTCAAGAGATCGAAAGAAACGGATAGAATAATAGTAGCTACAAGTTCAAAAGATCATGATGATAGGGTAGTGGAGATAGCTGAGGATGAAGGAGTGAATATCTACCGTGGATCGGAACAGGACGTTTTGAGTAGATATATAAAAGCGGCGGAAGAATTCAAGGTAGACATAGTGGTGAGGGTCACTGCGGACTGTCCCTTGATCGATCCAATAACTGTAGATAAGTTGATCAGAAAGTTCATCGCTTCTGAAGATTCAGATTACATGAGACTCGAGGGGTACCCCCGGGGTCTCGAAACGGGTATATGTGATTTGGAAACTTTGAGAAAAGTAGATAGTAAAGTGACTGATGATCCCGACGAAGCTCTTTACAGGGAACACGTTACTCTATACATATATCGTCACCCGGAAGAATTCAGTATAGCGTTCAAGAGTGCTCCCGAAGATATGAAAAGAGATCATCGTTTGTGCGTCGACGAGCCCAAGGATTTTGAACTGATCGAAGAGATATATGATAGATTATATGAAGAGGGAACCATAATAGATATCAAAGACGTGTTGACACTGTTAGATAAAGACCCTGGATTGGCAGATATCAACGCGGATGTAGAACAAAAAAGATATTAGATATGAGGTATTAAAAAACGGATAAAAGGAGGGAAGCGATGAGGAATATAGCTTTTCGAGTGGACGGCGGTCCGGAGATAGGCATGGGTCACTTGATGCGGTGTCTTGCCTTGGCTGACGCCTTCCCGAAGGATGATAAGATCATCTTTATAATCAAACGAGAAAAAGCCGCTATCGATAAATTGAAGGGTACAAGATATGATCCGGCGGTCATAGAAAAGGGGATCAACTATGAAGAAGAGATCGGATCCGTAACCGATATATTGGATGTAAACGAAACGGATATCTTCATCGCCGATACGTACCATATCGATACCGCTTACGATATGAACGGGCATTATTTTTCAGAAGTCAAAAAAAGAGTAGATACGATCGTAGTGATCTCTCCAAAACCTTCTTTTTCTCTGCCTTACGACGTGGTCATAAACGGTAATGCTTTTGCTGCCGAGTTAGGATATGATACATCAAAAGATGAAACAAAGTTCTTATTAGGCCCTAAATATGCTTTACTCAGGGAGGAGTTTCAGGGTCTACCCTATAAAGAGGTAGGTGAAAAAGTGAAAGACATGATCGTCACTATGGGTGGTGGCGACCCGCTCAATTTGACTCCTGATGTTCTGAAGGCCTTAGATCAGATCGATGGAGAAGGTATCCACGTTGATGTGGTTATCGGCCCTGCAGCGTGTAATCAAGAAGAGATCTTAAAAGTCATAAAGAAAAGTGATCTTGAAGTATCTTTGTTTTTTGACCCGACAAATATCGGTGAATTGATGCACAAAGCCGATTTAGCTGTGTCTGCCGGCGGAGGAACGTTGTACGAGTTAGCCGCCGCGGGAACCCCCGCCGTCGTATTACTTCAAGCCGATAATCAGATTCCGATGGTAGAAGCCATGGAAAAGGAGGGTACCATTATAAACATGGGTTTTGGAAGCAGAATGAAAATAAACAATTTAACCGAAACTTTAATCGACCTGATGAACGATCGTGATAAAAGAGAAAAGATGAGTAGAAGGGGTAAAGAGCTTATAGATGGATTGGGAGCTAAAAGATGTATCGAAGCGATCTTGAAAGGAGGGTGTAATAAAATATGAACATACCAGCTTTAGAGAATGGAAGACCGGTCAGAGGGGATAAATTACATTGTTTTAGGCCCTTTATAGGGGACGAGGAGATCAAAGAAGTTTCAGATTCTATGAGATCAGATTGGATAACGACCGGTCCAAAGGTGAAAGAATTTGAAAAGCGATTTACCGATCACATAGGGTGTAGATATTCAACAGCCCTGAATTCCTGTACTTCGGCTCTACACTTGTCGTTAGCGGTCAACGATATAGGGAAGGGAGATGAGGTGATAACTACGCCTTTTACATTCGTTTCCACGGTCAACGTGATCGAACATCGAAACGCTAAACATGTTCTAGCCGATATCGACGGAGAAACTTTTAATTTAAAACCCGCTGATATAGAGGAAAAGATCAATGAGAACACTAAAGCCATCATCCCAGTTCATTATGGAGGGCAGCCCTGTGAGATGGACGAGATAATGAAGATAGCGGATGATAACGATCTGCTCGTAATAGAGGATGCGGCCCACGCCCTTGGAGCTGAATATGATGGTGCAAAGATAGGAACTATCGGTGATCTTACCTGTTTCAGCTTTTATGCCACAAAGAATCTAACTACGGCCGAGGGTGGTATGATCACCACTGACGATCCCGAACTAGCGGAGAAGTCAAAGGTGATGAGCTTGCACGGCATGAATAGGGACGCTTGGAAGCGGTACTCAGGGACGGAAAACTGGTATTATGACGTTAGTCTTCTCGGTTACAAGTACAACATGACCGACCTCCAGGCTTCTATGGGACTACACCAATTAGAAAAATTTGAGATGATGCAGGAAATGAGGCGTGAAATAGCTAGGACATACGACGATTCGTTCAAAAGTGTTGATGAAATAAAAACACCTCATGTTAAGGGGAAGGTAAAACACGCTCGACATTTATATCCTATACAAATAAAAGAAGAACTTTTGAGTATAGACCGAGATAAGTTCATAAAGGCTCTAGGTGCGGAAAATATAGGAACGAGCGTTCATTTCATCCCGGTTCATATGCATAGTTATTATAAGGAAAAGTATGGTTACAAGCCGGAGGATTATCCCATCGCAAAAAAGGTTTATGAAGGGGAGGTATCTCTTCCTTTATATCCTAAGATGACTGACGAAGACGTAGCAGACGTTATAGAAGGGGTCGAAAAAATAGTTGAATATTACAGGAGGTGAAGGAATATGGATGTAAAAAGATTAGAGATCGATAAATTCGTTATAGGCCGTGATGATCCTACTTTTATCATAGCGGAGATAGGGTTGAATCACAATGGAGAGATCGACCTGGCTAAAAAGATGATAAAAAAGGCTAAAAAGTGTGGGGCCGACGCAGCAAAATTCCAGATGTTCGATACTAGCGAATTGTATTCTAGGGACCACAAACTCTTTGACACCTTCGAGTCTTTGCAGCTTTCAAGAGAAGGATGGCGCGAGGTAAAAGATTTCGCGGAAAAAGAAAACATCCTTTTTACGGCCAGCGTTTTTGACAAGAACAGTGTAGATCTGCTTGACGAGTTGAAATCGCCGATGTTCAAGATCGCCTCTGGTGACCTGACACATATCCCGTTATTAGATCATATAAGCAGGAAAGATAAACCCACCATCATATCTACCGGTCTGTCCAACATATCCGAAGTTGAAGAAGCGGTCAATACTTTTTATTCCAATGGTAACCAAAAGATCAGTTTACTGCATTGTGTATCAAATTATCCTTCTTCGCTGGCTGATCTGAATTTGAACGTGATCGAGACGTTGAAAAGGTCTTTTAGAGTGCCAGTAGGTTTTTCCGATCATACCTTGGGCACGACAGCGCCGGTGACAGCCGTAGCTTCAGGGGCCGATATAATAGAGAAACATTTTACATTGGATAGGAACATGGAAGGCCCGGATCAAAAATTGTCTTTGCCGCCAGATATGTTTGATGGCATGGTAGAAAAGATAAGAGAGATCGAGAAGGGACTTGGAGACGGTTTAAAGAAACCCGTTGAAGACGAAAAGATGATCAAAAATGCAAGGCGCGGTATAACCGCTAGGTGCACGATCAAAGAAGGCGAAGAGATAAAGGAAGAACATCTAAAGATCACAAGACCGGAAATCGGGATAAAACCGAAATTTTATGAACTCGTCTTGGGAAGAGAGGCGAAGAAAACTATAGATGAAGATGAACCTTTAACATGGAAACATATATGAGATGATAGATATCAGCTCAGGAGGAGGGGTATCATGAATAGATGTAAGATAATAATGTACCATTTTGTGAGGGAACTCGAGTATACCAGATATCCTGGTATCAAAGCTAGAAGATCGAGTGAATTTGAAGATCAGTTAAGTTACTTGGAAGAAGATGTCGAATTCGTCACAGTAAAAGAGTGCATAGATGCAGTGGAAGGAGATAACGAGCTCCTAGAGGATGCCGCTCTGCTGACATTTGACGACGGTTACAAAGATCATTACGAAAACGTCTTCCCGATCCTGGAGAAAAAAGATATCCAGGGATGTTTCTTCCCACCGGCCAAGGCTATACTACAGAACGAGGTGCTAGATGTTAACAAGATCCATTTCATATTGGCCGTTGTTGAGCAAAGAGATAACACCGAAGGCCTGTTAAATGATGTCTTCGCTCTTTTAGACGCATACAGAGAAGACTATGATCTGAAAAGTAACGAAGAGTACTATTCTGAGCTCGCCGTACAAGGCAGCTATGATCCTGAGGAGATCATCTTCGTGAAAAGACTGCTTCAAAGAGAATTGCCAGAGGACATTAGGGAAAAAGTGGTGAACACGTTATTCAAAGAATACTTAGATGTGGATGAAAAGATCCTTTCAAATGAATTGTACATGAACACGGAACAGCTTAAATGTATGCACAGAAACGGTATGCATATAGGAAGTCATGGATATGATCATTATTGGCTGGACAGTATCTCTAGTGATAAGTTGAATGAAGAGATCGACCTATCGATAGAATTTCTGAACGAGATAGGGACCCCAAAAGAACTCTGGACTTTTTGCTATCCCTATGGTGCACACAACGAGGAGATCCGTCAGCTGCTGACTAAAAAGGGTTTCAAGTTGGGATTTACTACGGAGCCAGATACTGCCGAACTG
>PWHU01000098.1 GCA_003555395.1 Thermoplasmata archaeon | reverse complement strand
CTGATTAGGTAAATACGACTCTAAATTATTTATAATTTATCAAAAAATCGTAAACGTTTTGATATATGATCAATAATTATTATTTCTAAAAAATATAAAGACGGGCGTAGGGGGATCTATAGACTCCAATGACTCTGGACATGAGTCCGATTGGTCCGAATTTCTCCCTAGGTCGAAGCGAGAGCTAGAAAGGGATTACATAGCTAAATTGAGGGAGAAAAGGGTGATAGGATAAGCCTTTTCTAACAAATTTAGTTCCAATTTTTTGATGAGGATTTACGAGCTGCTCATGGAGTGGGAAGAAGAACTGTCCCTGGACGACTTTGTAAGGCTGGTAGGTGGAATAGAGCTGATCTTAAGAATACGAGACAAGATAGTTGGAGATGTGGGGATGAAAAACAAGATAGAGCTGAGAGAGAAGATAAAAGACAAGATAGAGTTTGAAAAGGATGTGAAATGAGATGTTAAAGCTGGAAGACGTAGATTATAAAGATACGAAGCTGATAGAGCTGGAGACTTTCATAAACACGGCTTTCAACGAAGAAAGAGAGATGGAGAACATGGATGAAGTGACGTTCAAGGTATTCAAGGACGGCGAGCTGGTCCATGAAGAACCTTTCACGAAGGTGGATCCGGCAAAGTACTTCGTGAATTGGCGGACTCACGAGCTCCCTGGGCCTGGGACCTACAAGATAAAGGTCTTGGCCAAGTACGGAGAAGATATGAAGGTCCGAGAAGGTTACGTGAGAGTTCTACCGTCGGGTGATCAATCATGAAAGAGACATACTGTGATAACGAAGACGTTGAGAGAAGATTGAGTTTAGGTAATCACTACACCGGAGAGGTCGAGCAGATAAGAGATGTTAGGGAGAGAGCTTATCGGTGGATAAAGCACAGGTTTGCTTCCATGGACAAGGAAGCTCCGGATCCTGAGGGAGAGCTTGATGATGAGTTCAAGGTACTGAAGGATATAGAGGCTGATAGAGCCGCCTACCTTTACCTGAGAGATCTGATGGAGTGGGCTTCCGAGCCTTCGAGCAAGCTATTGAAGGTGCAGAGGTGGAAAGAGGAGTCGGAAGAGATGCTGGAGGAATTGTTCCGGCAGAAGTGGGGAGACGAGCTGTATGCGTTTGCGGATGGGTAGGTTGGAGAGGAGATGATCGATAAACCGAAGTTCAGGTTTTAGCACCTAACTGCGAGTATATACAGAAAGATTCGGTTCATATGTACGAATGGACTCATCAGATAATTGTCTTTATCCTTTTCAAACCTCTCAAACTTGCAATCGTTAAATAGAAAAAAGAAAAAAATCGACCGATCTTATCATCGGCCTATTATTTTCTATATTTCTGCAACTTGCTAAAGTTGGGAGATTCGTTCACTCCTCAGTGGGGTATGGTGGCCCTCCTATATACTTAAAATGGGCTGTCAATTCTTTGGTCTCATTCACTGTAATAGTGATGGTCTTTTCTGATCCAGTATAATCGCCAGTCCAACCTGTAAACGCCCAGGGGTAGGAAGCCCAGGCTTCTACTGTTACTTCTCCTCCTTCTGGATATACATAGGTACCTTGATCAGGATCTGTACCATAAGGAGAAGAATCTATCGATTCATCGGAAGAGCCATGGGAATAGAGATCTACATCATGCCGTAGCAAGAGTGCATTTGGATCTCTTTTCATTTCCTCTGCATTTTGCACTACAAGAGCATAGTCCTGATTCTCCTCTCCATCATTGTTCGCATCTGCACCTATATCTTCACCCTTTATCCGAATTGTATAGTTTCCTGACTCAACTTCATCGGGATGGATGTAAACGTTTTGTACATTGTTTACGTTATCCCAACCATCTCCTGTCGTATCAAAATCATCCATAGTGTCATCAAAAGGTTGTGTCCAACCCTCTTCAAATGCATTTCCGCGGTAGGGAATGCAAGAAGGAGACTCTACTTTGAGATTGAGATCGTTTTTCAAAGCCGGGTCATCCCCCTCCTCAGTTTCCTTATCAGTCCACACCAAGCTTATCTTTAACGGTTGGTTTAAATCCTCAGGTTTTGCTACGTATATATGTTCATCACCTGTCTGTATTAAGGCTTCTTGATCTTCAAGTTTGAATTCAGGTCCATCCTCACGGACCAAATCGACAAGGTTTACCATACCCCATCCTTCGTCTTCATTTGGTATATGTCCAGTGTTTCCTTCTTCCGGATCTAACTCATATGCGGTATTTATCAAAAGAGCCTTGACCATCGCGGGGCTCGGTTTCCCATAATATTCGTCTTGATCTTCGTACCAATCTACTATCACTGCAGCACTACCGGCTACGGTAGGGGTGGAAAAAGAATTCCCCGATACCTTCTCATAAGCACTAAAAGTTGTAGACCATCCTGGACCTGGTGCAACTAAATCTGGCTTGATTCGGTTATCCTCTGTCCAACCAGCAGCGTTATCGGGGTGAATATTTTCTGGAGATCCCCCATATGGACCCTCATATGTAGTTTCAGTTTGTGCAACGGTAATTAGATTTTTACCATCATTTGGTGGATTTATTCCCCCATAACCTATACTTGTTAGTATTACTAACGGTTCGTTACCAGGAGAACTAGGAGTTGCATCACGAACAGCAGCATCAAATTCCAGTTTATAAGGTTCACCTAGCATACTATAAGAGTTAGAGTGAATATAAGCCTCTCCATTCGTTTTTGCATCTTCAAACATCATATACAAATCATCAGGAAAAGCCCCATGTTCACCCCTAACCTTTTGTGCATATATTTCAGCTTTTGGAGCAGCACCCTGGGCTATATAGTAATTTTCGTCGGCATCTTTATACTCTGGATGAGGTTCTTTCGTTCCTTGATAGGTATCTGCAGCCAATCGACCTGTTACTAATGTACCATGCAAAGGATGGCTTATACCATCACCATCACTCCAATCACCATCAGCAGGTCCCCAAGCGTTTCCACCTATTACTCTTCCTTCTAACTCAGTTATGCCCGCACTTGGAGTTGTCCCATTACCAAGTCCAGTATCAGCAACAGCTACAACAACATTTTCTCCAGTATAACCAAGCTGGTTCGCTAAAGAACCTGCTTCTCCTCCATAGTCGCCTTGTGGGTCACCTACTTCGCTACCCGGTTCTAGTCTGAACGCACCATCTTCTTCTTCCCAATCAGGCGGCCATATATGTGTTCCTCCTCCTGTGATTTGTGTTCCTACTCCTCCATCAAGTTGGACTTCATCGCTGTGATTAGATATATAATAAACGTCTTTCAATCGGGCAATCTGGTATAATTTCGAAAGATTTTCGGTTTCTGCTATAACTCTTTCCCCACCGATAGTCAATTCTGTCATCGAGTGAACGTCTACAACAGAGTTGATTTCTTCTATCGTTTCTTCATTTGCATCTTCTACCAGACGGATGCTCATATTCCCTTCTTGTAAATTTTCTGCAACTTTGAACTCCGGCTGATATATACCAACCCAATCGACAAAGAATAAATCCTTAACTTCTTCGGCCTGTTCAGTAGTCATGACCACTTCGTAGGCATAGTTGGGCTGATAATTTATCACTTCAACTCCTAATGATTCAAGCTCTTGCCTCCATTCTGGGCTGATCGGTCCTATCATATCCACTATGTAAAGACCTTCCGTTCCCGAATCATATTCCTCGATAATCAAGTCCGGATCAAAATCCGGATATCCTTCGTTCGTGTTGAACTCGTGCCCTTTGATATTCAATTGGTTTCGATTCTCCAACTCATCTATATCGTAATTGTATTCCAGCTTTTCGATTTCACAATCCGACGTTTCGAGCAGAACATACCTGCCGTACCTATCTATCACATCGCCAGCCTCTCCAAGTGCGGAAATATCTTCTGTTTCACATACATCTCTTATCAGTACGAGCTGATCATATTCATTATCATCAGCAACTGCTGGAAAAGCTCCAGCCACTGAAATCACTAGTATCCCTATCACCACAAGGGATAGAAATCTTTCCATATTATATTTCTCCCAAACCATTATTGTAAAGGTGGTATATATATATATATATCGGAAAAAAATATAAATATCATGCTAACACTATACAGTTGCGGTGATAGGTATCTGTTTGACCTGTAAATTACTGAGTAGGTTTGGAGGGATAGGATGAAAAGGAAAATTTTAGTTTTCATGATAGCTCTTTTGCTGATGACCAGCCTGATACTGGCAGTGGCGGGAGTCGAAGCGTTAGATAGAACTGTTACTGAAAAAAATGAAACAATAGAAATTCATGATTGGTCCGATTTAGATGCTGTAAGAGATAACTTAGAGGCCGACTACGTTCTGATGAATGATCTCGATGAGGATACTGATGGTTATGATGAACTTGCCTCTGAAGAAGCAAATGAAGAAGATGAATTTGAAGAGACTTTAGGTGATTTTGGCGAAGAATACGAAAATGGAACTCGATTTGAACTCTCTTATTCCCCGGTAGAGGAGTTATTGAGTGTAGAAGATCATGAAGATGAGATCAAAGCGGAGATCGTAGATTCCAATGATGGAATCATTGAGATTATAGAGGATGTAGAAGGACGGTTTTTTGTGGAATATACAACCACTGAAGAGATAGCATTGGGATGGGGACCAATCAAAGAAACTTTTGTTGGCAACTTCGATGGAAACGAATTTGAGATAAAAGACCTGTATATCGATCGGAGACATGAAACGAGGATAGGATTATTCAGGGATATACTTACTGCGGAAATCAAAAACATGAATTTGATCGATGTAAAGGTGAGTGGAGAAGATAGGGTAGGAGGTATTGTAGGACTTAATAGGGGCGAGATATATAATTCATCCGTAACGGGGGAAGTGAATGGTGAGAGTTGGGTAGGTGGATTAGCAGCAGTGAATGGGGGAGAAAATGCCGCGGGTGTTATAGATAATTCATATTCTAGAGCTAACGTGAACGGAGAAGATGGGGTAGGTGGAATTGTAGGAGTAAACAGTATGAATGGTTGGGTTACTAATTCTTACGCTACGGGTTATGTAAGCGGTGAAGAAAGCGCTGTTGGTGGAATAGTAGGAAGTAGCGGAGGTATAGTAAAGAACTCGTATGCGACTGGAGACGTTAGCGGAGAAGAAGATGTAGGCGGACTCGTGGGATATAACTGGGCTGGCACGGTGGAGAACTCGTATGCCACAGGCGAAGTGACCGGAGACGAGGAAGTAGGCGGGCTCGTTGGATATAACACTGACACGGTGGAGAACTCATTTTGGGATGTTGGGACTTCTGGACAAGACACAAGCGACGGGGGAACAGGAAAGACCACCGCCGAGATGAAAGATGTAGCGACCTACACAGATACCGACACGGAAGGATTAGAAGAGCCTTGGGATTTCGCAGCTGATCCATACGATGACGAAGGTGATGAGGACATATGGGATATAGATGAAGAGATAAACCACGGATATCCATTCTTGACTTGGGAATATGAAGTACACTCTCTTACAATAAACATCGAAGGAGAAGGTAGCACCGAGCCTGAAAAGGGTACCCGCACCTATTACGAGGGAGAAGAGATAAAATTAGAAGCTACGCCCGCTGAAGGATGGTACTTCGATGGATGGACGGGAGACGTTCCTGAAGGTGAAGAGGGTGATGAGATAACCATAACTATGGACAAAGACAAAGAGATCACAGCACACTTCGAAGAGTACGTCACTTTGACTATAGAGGATATAACAGGTGACGGAAACATTTCCGTCGATGGTGATGTTATAGAAGCACCGTTTGAGAGGGGTTACGAGCAAGGGGAAGAGGCAGATCTTTTAGCAGATCCGGACGAATGCTGGTACTTTGAAGACTGGGAAGGCATAGAAGACGACGATGCTGACATAACGATAACGATGGACGAGGACGTGACGATAACGAATGCTCTGTTCGAAGAATATATCACTTTGACTATAGAGGATATAACAGGTGACGGTACCGTTACCGTCGATGGTGATGTTATAGAAGCACCGTTCGAGAGGGATTACGAGCAGGGAGAAGAGGTAGATCTTCTAGCCGATCCAGACGAAGGCTGGTACTTCGAAGACTGGGAAGGCGTAGAAGAAGACGATGATAACATAACGATAACGATGGACGAGGACTTGACGATCACGAATGCTCTGTTCGAGGAAGAGGAAAAGGATGACGATGAGATACCTGGATTCACGTCGACTCTACTGTTATTGGCACTGGTCATAACTGTAGCGATGTACCAGAAAAAGAAGGAACAATGAAGTAAAACCAAGAGAGTGAAAGAAAATCTCTTCTTGAATTTTTTCTATTATTACTTTGAAAAACAATCAACATTTTGATTTTCTTTAGATATTACTCAAAAAGGATAAAGTTGAGAACGGAAGTGTATTGAACCGTAACGATAATTGATTTAGCGTCCATTGAACCTTAGACTTACGTGTAGATACACCAGAGCCCGTAGCGGGCGTAGGGGGATTCGAACCCCCGTTCTACAGCTTAGGAGGCTGTCGCCATATCCAGACTAGGCCACACGCCCTTCTCGTTTTAAGTGTGCATAGTCTGGATGCCTTTGGAACTTGT
>PWHU01000089.1 GCA_003555395.1 Thermoplasmata archaeon | reverse complement strand
CTTTTTCTTTGAATTTTTCCTTTTCACGTTCCGGCTCATCCTTGACTATACTGGTTATTTTCGTCTTGGGCGCCTCGTATTCTTCGCCTTCAAATTTCTTCATGGCCGATTGAAGTTTTTTCGCCTGGTATATCCCTATATTCAAGTCGTTTATCAGGCTCAAGAAATCTTTTCTTTCCGGTGGTAAGTTCAGGGCACGGGGTTTCAGCAGATGCTCCGTTTTCTCGTCTATATCTTTGGAAGAGATGGTCATCCTATCGACTTCTCTGATATATTCTAGTATCTTTTTGCATTTCTCGACTTTCTTATCCGGAAACTCGCTGACTATATCACAAAGCCTGATACCCTCTTCTATCAATTTTTCTCTTTTTATCTCGCTCAATCTTGACAGTACGATCTTAGACGCTTTTTCATAGTTGTTTTTCTTTTCTTTTGACAGTGTAGAGAGATTCAAGCCCTCGCTGAGAGAGATGTATTTAAACACGTCGTCGATGTAATTGTAAGGTACGTCGCATTTTTGAAATGCTTCCTTTTTAGTGACCGATTTACCCCTGCTGCATTCATATTCCAACACTCTTCTAGCATACTCTTCCAATTTTTGTGCCCTTTCTTTCTCTTCAGATATCTCTAATCCGTCCTTTGCCGCTTTGAAATCGGAGTCTATCTCAACCGCTCTTTCAAAGGCACGTTTCGCCTTTTCTGGTTTCTCCATCTCCAACAGTACTCTTCCCTTGTTGTTCCAAGCGTACTTGTCTTCTGGGTCGAGTCCTATCGCTTTATCATAAGCCTCCAATGCCCTCTTGAATTTTCTTGCGTCCTCATACACCGTTCCGAGTTTGAACCACGCTTCTTCATATTCCTGATCGATCTCGGTAGCTTTTTTCAAACTTTGGATGGGTTTTTCAGTTCCAAATTCTTCCGCCTCTATCTCGACCTCACCTTTCTTGAACCACAGCCGTGCATCTTTTGGATCTCTTTTGATAGCTTCTTTATAAGATTCCGCGGCTTTAGGCTTTCTTCCAAGATGATCGTAGGATTCGGCGATCATGACCCATGTATCCTTATCGTCTTCTCCCAACTTTACAGCGTTATCTAGAGCGTTTACCGCCTCTTCATACTTTTCTCCTTCCTTCAAAAGCATACCTTTGTATTTCCAGGTTTCTCCGTTCTGATCGTCTATATCTAGAGACTTCTCAAAAGTCTGTACAGCTTTTTCATAGTTGCCCGCATCGATCAGAGATAGTCCCTTCATGTTGATATAATGTGTGTTTTCAGGTTCCTTTTCCAAAGCTTTATCGTACCACTCTACAGCCTCGACATATCTTTCCATCTTACGCAGTGATTCAGCCTTTCTGAATCTCACTTCGACGTCTCCCTCATCCAATTCTAAAGCCTCGTTGTAAGCCCGAAGAGCGTTCTCGTACCTCTCAAGCTCTTCCAGATTTTCTCCTTTGTGCAGCCATAGAAGTTTGTCGTTTGGATCGAGCTGTAGTGCTTCGTCGAAAGCCTCAATGCTCTCTTCCCTTCTTTCGAGTTCTTGAAGAATCAATGCCTTATCTTTCCAAGCTTCAAGATTTTTCTCGTCTTTTTCTATCAATCTTTCACAGTACTTTATGGTTTCTTCCTTTTTTCCCAAGTTCTTCAATATATCTTTTGTTTTATTTAGATCTTCTATGGTCTCATCCAATCTCAGAACTCTTTTCATCGAACTATAAGCGGATTTGAGATCACCCAATCTTCTGAGAGCTTCGGCTCTATCTCTCCAAGCCTCAACATTTTGAGAACGCATCTCGAGGATCTTTTCAGCGGTATCCTTGACATCATCCCATCTTTCAAGATATTTTAGAGATTCTTTTTTATGTTCCAATATCTCCAATTCTAGCTTTCCTAGATCCAAGGCTCTATCGAAGGATTTTACAGCCCTATCGTGATCGTTCTTTTCAGCAAAGACTAGTCCTTTCTGATAGTGAGCAGAACGATTATCAGGGTTCAATTTCAGCGATCTATCGAAGGCCTCGATGGCATCCTCGTTTCTATCCAAATCTTTAAGACACAGTCCTTTACTGTACCATATGTGTTCGTCGCCGCTTTCTATATCTAAAGCCTTTTCAAATGATATCACGGCCTCTTCAGACCGGTCAGCTCTTTTTTCAGCTAGTCCCTTACTGTACCATATCTTGTAATCATCCGGGTCTATATCTAAAGCCTTGTTATACGATTCTATAGTTGCGTCGTACCTTTCCATCTTGTCTAAAGTGTGGCCCTTATTGTTCCAGTACCTTTTATTGTCCTGTTCTCTTTTGATGGCTTCTTCAAAACTTTCCAAGGCATCTTCATACCTTTCGAGTTCGTATTCACAAACTCCCTTAGAATTCCATATCGAAGCGTCAGAATCGTCGATAGATATGCCTTTCTCGTAATCATCGACTGCATCTTCAAAATCCTTCATCATCTTATGGCTTTTCG
Source organism: Thermoplasmata archaeon (assembly GCA_003555395.1). Classification (GTDB taxonomy): domain Archaea; phylum Thermoplasmatota; class Thermoplasmata; order Halarchaeoplasmatales; family Halarchaeoplasmataceae; genus Natronoplasma. The sequence continues at coordinate 4,152 of PWHU01000089.1, read as the reverse complement.
CTCTATCGAAGTAGGCCTGGTGATTGTCCGGATCGAAGCTCAAGATCCTGTTGCATATACGGATGACTTCTTCATATCTCCTCAACCCTATCAAGGCCTCTTTTTTTCCTTCAAGGGCGTCGAGTTCACTGTCGTCGACGTTAAGTGCCCGATCAAAGCTATCCAAAGCATTGGAAGCCTCATCTCTTTTCAGGTGTGCACGACCCTTATCTATACGAGCTTCTATATTTTTTGGCTCTATCTCAGTTATCCTTTCAGAGGTGCGTATCACTTCCCCCCATTCCTTCATATCCTTGTATATGTCTTTTTCATGTTCTAAGGCGTAGACGTCTTTTGGATTGTAGGATAAGGCCTCTTCAAATACTTGTATCGCTTCTTCCTCTCTCCCGAGTTTCTGTAGCGCTACTCCTTTATCGTAAAGGCTGCTGGCATCCTCAGGATTTATATCCAGTATTCTATCACAGATTTTGATCAATTCTTCGAATCGCTCCAGTTCTTTTAGTGTCTCCTTTTTGTTGTTCATCAGCCTTCCGTCTTCTCTATCTATCGATAGACCTTCGTCGAAAGCTTCCAAAGCATCTTCATATTTTTTGATCTCAAATAAGATGGTCCCTTTCAGATTCCAAAGATCTTCGTCTTTTGGATCGACATCTAGAGCCCTACCTACAGATTCTAAAGCCTCCTCGTATCTTTCCATGTTATGCAGGGTCCGCGCCTTCTCCGACCAAAGATCTTTATGTTCTGGATTTATGTCGATACCGTTATCGAAACAGACGATAGCGTCAGTGGATTTACCCTCCTCTTCTAGAGCTATACCTTTTTCCAACCAGATATCTTCGGCATCGGGGTCTATCTCGAGCGCCTGATCAAAAGTATCTATAGCTAATCTGTAATCGCCGTTCCTCTTCAGCGCGAGGCCCTTTTCCATCATCAATTCAGTTCTATCTGGTTCTATATTCAAAATTTTATCATAAATGGATAGATCGTCTTCATCGATCTCGAGCGCTTTTTCATAGTATTCCACCGCGTCTTCCAGTCTGTCCATCTCCGCCAATATATCTCCCTTACATACATATGAGTACTTGTTATCGGGATCGATATCTATCGAATCGTCTAGTATCTTTAACGCCTTACCTTGTTCCTGTCTATTTGACATCAAGATGGCCTTATGGTTCAGGGAATCGACGTTTTCGCGGTGCATCTGCAGTGCCCTGTTCTCGGCCCCCAAAGCTTCATCTTCGAAACCTATTTTGTCGTACATCTCGGATATCTGGTGATACACGGCTGAGAGTTTGTCCTCGTTTTCATTTTCCTTAAAAACTTCTTCCTTTTTCTGAAGATAGTCCCAAGTTTTATCACAAATCTCTTTGGCACTCTCGATGTCTCTTTCTCTGCTGAGATCGTCCGCCTTTTCTAGGTACTTTTCAGTTTTTTTTAACGCCCTTTTTTCTTCGTCAAACAGTGAAGTGATTGAGTCTAAGAAACCCATATTCTATCCTCCAAGTTGAATTGTCCATCTCTCTATTTATATTTATATTCTTTGTCATCAGATTCCTCTATATAGTGAGACTGCTCATGTGATTATCTTTTCCAGTTTATCCTTTCTAACCGCTCTATTTATCTCTAGAGCTGTTCTTCGACCGGTAGACATCCTTTTGCTCCAGAGAGTATTACCGTACGGGTGTCCGACGTTCATATGCACGTTAGTTCCCCCGCCTACCCGAGGTGCAACGTCATATATGTAAAAGTTCAGGTCCTTATCCACGCAGGTCTGGAGGCAGAAAGCCCCTATCATACCCGGATCGTAATGTTCTTTCGTCGCTTCCACGTAAGTTTCGGCCATCTCGAATACTTTTTCGATCTGGGACTCTCTTAGAGTCGCGCTGTTGTGCCCGCAGACTGTATACTCCGGAACGCGCTGCTCTTCGCTCAATGTCATCTGCTGAGGTGCTGGAAGTCTGACGTGTCCATCAAGACTGGTTTCGAATCTCCAATCGATCCCAAGCAATTCTAGCTTTGTACCCCTTTCCGTAATAGGGCTGTAGAAAAAGTCGAAGTTGAACACAGGACCTATTATGTACTCCTCTATCCTTGCCTCATCAAGGTCTTCTCGAGTGATGACGTCGTTCTCTATAAGCTGCTGCGCTTTCTCTTCGTACTCTTCTGAAGATGCGGCGGTGAAGAAACCTCTTTCTAGCCTTTTTTCTTTATGCGGTAATTTGACCATCACGAGTCCGTCTATCTCCTCGGGCTCTTCGTACTTTTTCGGGAATGGTAAGCCGGATCTTTCGAGCAACCAGTAATAATCCCGCTCTTCTTCTCTTTCTTCGCTCCGCAGCAAATTTCTACTCCCCACCATAGGTATCTCGAACTCGTCTTCTATCCTATCTAGGGGCGCGTAGGCGGTAAAAGAACGGTTGGGTACAAAGATCACGTTTTCTTCTAACAGTCTTTTTTGATTTTCCTCGTCGATAACGTCTTCAAACCTATCTAGAACCCAGGTTTCATCAACGACGCCTCTGATCCTTTTACCCTCTTCATTCTTAACGGTTTTGAAATATTTGGTATATGTCTTCTCTCTCCCCTTTTCGCAGATAGCTAGGGTGGGCAAATCTTCGTCAGCTGCACCATCACACACGTCCAGAGCGGAATGTGATGCGACGACACCTATCTTCAGTTCTTCGTGATCGTAATCTTCCAACTTACTCCTCACTTCGTTCGGTTTCAACATCTTATCACTATGAAGAGATTTGGAATTCTGTATTTATCATTTATGATAGGCCCAAAAAAAGGTTGGATATATTTTATAAACTTGTACATCATCTTTAAAGGTAAAAACAGAGGGCGTGTTACAGATGAGAAAGACCAAGATCGTAGCTACTTTGGGCCCGGCTTCGTACAATGAAGAAAAGATCGCAGACCTGATCGAAGCGGGAGTCGATGTTTTCAGACAGAACTTTTCCCACGGAACTAAGGAGGAACATCTAGAAACCTTGAAAACCATAAGGGACTTGTCGGACGAGATAGGAGTGATGATGGATACCCAGGGGCCTGAAGTAAGGTTGAAGCAGGTGAAGAAAGGTACCGAGGTATCACAAGGTCAAGAGCTAAAACTGGTCAGTTCCGAGATCGAAGGTGGAAAGGATGTGCTGCCGGTAGATCATCCCAGATTTAAAGAACATATAGACGTAGGCGATAAGATACTGATAGACGACGGTCAGATAGAACTGGAAGTTTTAGGACTCGATACGGATATAAGATGCGAAGTCATTCACGGCGGAAAGATCCTTTCGAGAAAGTCCGTTAACGTACCCGAAAAAGATCTTGGGCTCAAAACCCCTACGAAGAAGGATATCGACGACATAAAGTTCGGCTGTGAGGTCGATTTTGATTTTGTTTCCGCATCTTTTGTAAAAACTTCGGACGATATAAAAAGGATAAAAGAGATCTTGGATGAACACGATTCAGAGATGGACGTGATCGCGAAGATAGAGCATCTTAAGGCAGTAGAAAACATCGACGAGATAATCGAAGTGACCGACGGATTGATGATAGCTAGAGGCGACCTGGGCGTTGAAGTGCCCGCTTCCGACGTACCGGTCCTCCAGAAGAAGATCATAGAGAAAGCGAACAGGAAAGAGGTTCCCGTCATCATAGCGACCCAGATGTTGAAGTCCATGACGGAAAGTCCTAGAGCTACGAGAGCGGAGGTTTCCGACGTCGCTAACGCGGTCATAGACGGTGCCTGCGCTGCCATGCTCTCTGAAGAAACTGCTATAGGTCGTTACCCGGTAAGATCCGTTGAATTCATGGGCGAAGTGTTAGAGAAGATGGAGGATCACGTGAAAGGAAGAGAGTATGCCTTAGCGGAGAGAAAAAGTGAGGACGTAGCCGAGATAATAGCAAAGAACGTCCGACAGGCTTCTAGAGATCTCGACGTGAAGTATATCGTGGTCCACACCTCTTCCGGGTACACCGCCAAGAAGGTAGCTAAATTCAGGCCAGAGGACGATATAATCGCTTTCACAGACAGGAGATCGGTTCAGAGAAAGTTGAGTCTTGTATGGGGGGTAAAGGCTTACCATTCCGAGTTTCCCGAGCACGTAGACGAGATGGTCTGCAAGACGGCTAAAAAGCTGTTCGAGATGGGCG